>JAJRWJ010000228.1 GCA_024276805.1 Gammaproteobacteria bacterium | reverse complement strand
GGGAGTTGCTGATGAAGCTGGTCGATGTATGCGCGTTCCTGCTGGTCCGGACCGCCGGACAAGACCAGTTTTAATCCAGCTTGCTGGAGAAAGTGGCCGATCGCCACCCAGCCTGACATGCTCCAGCGTTTATACACCCGCAAGGGATAGGGATGCAGAACGGCATAGTTGCCTTGTTTTAAAAAAGTGGAAAAACACTGTGCCAATGGTTCGCTGGAAGTTGGTGGAATCAGCGCGTTGCAGCGTAGCGCGCCGATAGTGTCCAGCAGCTTGAGATTTTGTAATACGGTATGCGTGTCGTGATCGTCAAATTCCACCCAGCGTTGCAGCAGGTAACGTTTCCACCAGCCAGTTTGGTTTTTGCGGGGCACGACGGCGATACGAAAAGGCGCGGCCAGGCAGGCATACCAGAGTGGTCGGTCTCCGGTTTGTGTTATAACTGCCAGGTCGTAGCGTCGAAACAGACGTCGAAATAGTTGTAGTTGCTCGGCAAGGCCGGGCCGCTGCGAAATGGAAATACAATGATCGATATTCGGATTGCCTTCCAGCATGCCTTTGGTATTGCGAAAAAGCAGAAAATCCAGTTGTGAATCTGGAAATGTCTCGCGCAGGGAATGAGCCAGGGGTGTCGTCAATAGTACATCGCCGAGATGGCGCATGGTGATAATCAGGATTTTTCGGGGCGGATTTTTCAGAGGCGATCCATTGTTCATGTATAGGTCCTGGCTTTCGTCGGTCATACAACAAGCTTAACATCGAACGGTTATAAGCAGATAGTCGGCAACTTTAAAGCAAACAGGCATCAGGCTGTTAAGTCGATTTATCCCTGTAACCTGCCGGTATTCGTCCGTACCGGACGGATGACAGGCAACAGCAAGCCAGGCCTGCAAGACATGGGGCGGGTGGGATTGCCGTGCGCTGTCTGATCCGGTTTGTCAGTCGATACTACCCATGGGGAAATTTTAGGAATAGTTTTTGATGAAAAAATCCACTGCAAAGGCAGGAAAGTCGACACCGCAGACCTATAAGCGTCTGATGCGCTATGTCATCCCGTTTTGGCGGCTGTTTGTCGTCAGTATCATCGGGTTTTTGATTTATGCCGCAACCCAGCCGTTGTTTGCCGCATTGATCAAGCACATTATCGATTCCCTGCAAGCTGGTGACAGGAGCAAGGCGGTTTATTTTCCGCTGATGCTGGTCGGCTTGATTGTCTGCCGTGGCATTGGCGGATTTCTGGGTAATTATTTTCTATCCCGGGTTTCCTGCAATGTCGTGCATGACCTGCGCTGTGAAATATTCAATCATTATACGCTGTTGCCTACAGTCTATTTCGACAGGCATAACAGCGGGTACATGATTTCACGGATCACCCATAATGTCGGTGAAGTGACCAGGGCCACGACCGATTCGTTGCGCACCATTATTCGTGAGGGGCTGACCGCCATTGGTCTGCTGGCTTACCTGGTATATAGCGACTGGTTGTTGTCCCTGGTTTTTCTGGTGGTGACGCCGGTAATTCTGGTTCTGGTGAAATATGTCAGCAAGCGGCTGCGCAACTTGAGTAAAAACATTCAGGATTCGGTCGGAGACATGACCCACATCACTTCCGAACTGGTCAACGGGCATCGCATCGTGCGCAGTTTTGGCGGCCAGGAATATGAGCGGCGACGTTTCCACCAGATTAGTTCATTCAACAGAAAGCAGTCGTTGAAATTGGCTGTTACGGTTGCGCTGCAAACGCCATTGATGCAGATAATCCTGTCCTTTGCGCTGGGTGCGCTGATGTATCTGGCGCTGGTTATCATGAAGCAGGCCAGCGCCGGTGAGTTTGTCGCCTATTTGACGGCGGCATTTCTGCTGCCCAAGCCGATTCGACAGCTCAGTGATGCCAATGGCGAGATTCAAAGAGGGCTGGCGGCGGCGGAGACACTCTTCGAGGTGCTGGATGAGCCGGGAGAAAAAGACCAGGGCAGTTATGCCGTTGAACGGTGTGCGGGCCGGCTGGATTTCAAGAATGTCGAATTCCGTTATGGTCGGGCTGAAGAGCCGGCAATAAAAAATATCAATTTTTCTGTACAGGCCGGACGGAGTGTGGCGCTGGTAGGGGCTTCTGGAGCGGGGAAGAGCACCCTGGTGAATCTGATTCCGCGGTTTTATGAGTATCAGAAAGGCCAGATTCTATTGGATGGCGTGGAGGTCAAGGAATACAGCCTGATGAATCTGAGGAAGCAGATAGCCATGGTGACCCAGAATATCACTCTGTTCAATGACACTGTCGCGAACAATATCGCCTATGGGGTTCTGGATGAAGTACCTCGTGAGCGTATAGTAAAGGCGGCGCGGGATGCCTATGCGATGGAATTTATAGAAAAAATGCCTGAAGGTCTGGATACACAAATTGGTGAACATGGCATTACTTTGTCGGGAGGGCAGCGGCAGCGCATCGCGCTGGCCCGCGCATTGTTCAAGGATGCGCCGGTATTGGTTCTGGATGAGGCGACCTCGGCGTTGGATACAGCGTCCGAGCGCTATATACAGGCGGCATTGAACAAGGTAATGGAGAATCGGACCACGATCGTCATAGCGCACAGGCTTTCAACGATCGAGCGCGCCGACGAAATCCTGGTGATGGAGGGTGGACGGATCGTAGAGCGGGGCAGGCATGCCGAATTGATCGACAGCAATGGCCCCTATGCCCGTCTCTATAGGATGCAGTTTGCTGAGGTATAGTATCCTGACGCAAATCAATCACTTGCTTATCATCACTGACATGCCGTGTTTAGTCTGTAACACAGATAGACATGGTTCACACGGTCTCCATGGGAATCCATCCGGGAACGCTCCCGCGTTCCGCGACGCGGAGCGTCACCCCATG
>JAJRWJ010000227.1 GCA_024276805.1 Gammaproteobacteria bacterium | reverse complement strand
GCCAGTACTGTCGATCAGGCCATCCTGACCATGAGATGTGAACGGGTCGAGAGCGACATCAGTAATGATGCCCAAATCCGGATAAGCCTCTTTTAAGGTTTTCACGGTACGCTGAAGCAGCCCGTCCGGATTGTAGGCTTCACGGGCATCATCCGATTTGCTGTCGGGTGATGGCACCGGGAACAAGGCAATCGCGGGAATACCCAGTTCGAGGATTTCTTTGGCCTCATCGAGCAGCATGTCGACAGACAGGCGTGCGATGCCCGGCATCGAAGCTATCGCCTGTCGCTTGCCAGAACCGTCGATGACAAACATCGGATAGATCAAATCATCGACTGTCAACCGCGATTCGCGCATCAATCGACGGGAGAATTCGCCAAAGCGCATTCGCCGCATGCGCGTGTCAGGGAAATTGATGTTATTATTGCTCTGCTTTTGCATGCGTTTTAATGGATGAATGGATGTCGGTTTTGCTATTGTAGCAAGGATATCAGGCATAATCTTCAGCAAATTTCAATAATGAAGACGGGGGGCTTGTGCAGTTGTCTGCGCCTTGACATGCCGTGAGAAAGCCGGTGTCGTTGGCTGTTGTGGAAGACTCGAAGGCATTTATGCAGGTTTTATTATTGTTTGCTGACACACCTTTCAGCCTGGTGTCGATATTTAGAGGTTCTATCCGAAGATGATGAAGATGAAAAATTATTTTGCCTTTATATTGCTGGCATCGAGCAGTGCTTTTTTTGCCCTGATGCCGGTTTCATGCGCCGCGGCAGCAGATTTATTGCCGCCCCAGAAGGCCATCGAAGATGTCTCCAATCAAATGAAGGCACAACTGCAGGATGAAGAATTCAACAAGGACTTCGCCCGGGTTACCGATCTGGTGGAGAAGATTATTTATCCACATGTCGACTTCAGACGTATTTCTGCACTGGTACTGGGCAAGCATTGGAAACAAGCCGATAAAGAGCAAAGGGCCCGGTTTACCCATGAGTTTCAGACCATGCTGGTGAGAACCTATGCCCGGGCATTTGTCGAATTCGACGACTGGGCGATTCGCTATTTGCCGATGGTGAAAAAAAGCAGCAAAAAAGTCATTGTCAAAACGGAGATTTTGCAGCCTGGCCGGCAGCCTGTGGCAGTCAGTTACCGGATGGTGCTGGTGGATGGGGACTGGAAAGTCTACGATATCATTATTGAAGGGATCAGTCTGGTGACCAATTATCGCAAGAGCTTCAGGAATGAAATGCAGCGCACCGGGTCACTGGATGCAGTCATAGAAACGTTGGCGCAGCGCAATGCCAAGGCCTTGAGTAATGCGGATGAAAAAAAATCCTGATCGGTCCAGTAGCGGTTTGGGGCAGGGCGACCGCATATAAAATTATGGAAAACCAGAAGGACAGGGTAATTCATCAGGAGAACTGGCATTGGGAAATTACCGTTGTCGGGTTAAGGCGGCTTTTTCCGGATTCCGCTGAGGCTGCATCCGGGCCACGGCTGTGAGCGCTCCCCGGCATGGACAAAGTGAAAAATCTGATTCAAACGTAGCCCGGAAGGCGCTTGCAGAATCCGGGTGGTGCGCTGGCATCAACCTGGCATCACTCGCTGCCCAGCCAGTCGCGGGGGTGTAAATAGTGTTCATAGAGCTCTGCCTCCGGCGTTCCCGCTTCGGGGCGCCAGTCATATTGCCAGCGCACCAGCGGCGGCAGTGACATCAGGATGGATTCGGTGCGTCCTCCCGATTGCAGGCCGAACAGCGTGCCACGGTCATAGACCAGGTTGAACTCCACATAGCGGCCGCGGCGATACAGCTGGAACTGACGCTCCCTTTCCCCAAAGGGGATTGTTTTACGCTTTTCGACGATGGGCAGATAGGCAGGCAGATAATGATCGCCGACACTACGCATAAAAGCGAAACAGCGTTCAAACCCCCATGCATGCAAATCATCGAAAAACAGCCCGCCGACGCCGCGGGTCTCATTGCGGTGCCTGAGGAAGAAATACGCATCACAGCTGTGTTTGCAGTCCAGATAAACGTTGTCCCCAAAGTCTTCGCAAGCGGCGCGGGCCTGCCGGTGCCAATGCACCACATCCTCCCGGAAGGGATAATAGGGGGTCAGATCGAAACCACCACCAAACCACCAGATGGGTGGCTCATTGGCCTTTTCCGCGACAAAAAAACGCACATTGGCATGGGAAGTGGGGATATAGGGGTTGTGCGGGTGGATTACCAGCGAGACACCCAGCGCCTGGAAATTGCGCCCCGCCAGTTCCGGGCGCTTTGCCGTCGCCGATGGCGGCAACTGCTGCCCGAAGACATGGGAGAAGTTGACCCCGGCCTGTTCGAAAATACGGCCATCGGCCAATACCCGGGTCCTTCCCCCGCCGCCCGCAGGACGCTGCCAGATGTCCTCCTGAAAGCACGCTGCCTGCTCCTGCTGTTGCAGTCCGGAGCAGATGGAGTCCTGCAGTTCCTGCAGATAATTTTTTACTGCGTCGATTTGTTCGCTGATCATTGCCACTGCCAATAGTATAATGTCATAGTTTCATTATCCTGGAAACTGCGTATTACAACAAAATATCTGTAAGCAGTGAAAATTTTCCAGGGACTCCCAGCGTTTTATGCAATCCAATACAGTTACAACTTTTCCCACCGAACATTACCAGTCTCTGTATCGCGTCCTGGCGGAACATGGCGCCAGGCGCTGGGCAGAGCAGCTGCCGAAGCAGCTGGAGCAGGCCTTCACTCACGGTCGGCATGGTGATTTACGCAAATGGCAAAAGGTGCTCGCCGCACTGCCCGATGTGCGTGCCTCGGTGACCCGGCTGAATGTTTCGGCAGTGCAGATAGGCTGTGCTGCGGATATCGATGCAGAAACCGGCAGGCGCTTGCAGGCCGGACTGCTGGAGCTGCATCCCTGGCGCAAGGGGCCCTATGATCTGTTCGGCGTGGAAATCGATGCCGAGTGGCGTTCCGACTGGAAGTGGCAGCGGCTGCAGGCGCATATCTCGCCGCTGGCCAGGCGCCTGGTCCTGGATGTGGGCTGCGGCAACGGTTACCATTGCTGGCGCATGCTGGGAGAGGGGGCGAAGGCGGTGCTCGGCATCGATCCGACGTTGCTCAGCGCGATGCAGTTCCAGGCCGTGAAGCATTGTCATGGCGATGCCGCCGTCCATGTACTGCCATTGGCCATCGAGGATCTGCCGAAGGGGCTGCAGCTATTCGATACGGTATTTTCCATGGGGGTTTTCTATCATCGCCGCTCCCCCATCGATCACTTGCTGGAATTGCGGGACTGCCTGCGCCCGGGCGGCGAATTGATTCTGGAAACGCTGGTCATCGATGCCCGGCATGGTCAGTTACTGATGCCCGAGGGCCGCTATGCAATGATGCGCAATGTCTGGTTCATCCCCAGTTGTGAAACATTGCTGGGCTGGATGAAGCGCAGCGGTTTCCGCAATGCCCGGGTCGTGGATGTCACTGCCACCACGAGCGACGAACAACGCAGTACAGCATGGATGCACTTTCAGTCGCTGGCCGATTTTCTCGACCCCGATGCCCCCCATTTGACCGCGGAAGGGCTGCCTGCCCCGGTTCGAGCCATTTTTATTGCCAATTCCTGAATATCATGAAAACACCAACCATAGGATTCATCAGCCTTGGCTGCCCCAAGGCGCTAGTCGATAGTGAACGCATCATCAGCAAGCTGCGTGCAGAGAGCTATCAGATCGTCCCTACTTACCAGGATGCCGACCTGGTGGTGGTCAATACCTGCGGATTCATCGATGCCGCGGTGGAGGAGTCGCTGCACAGCATCGGTGAGGCGCTGGCGGAAAATGGCAGGGTCATCGTCACCGGCTGTCTTGGCGCCAGGGAGCAGGAAATACGGGGGCGGCATCCCCAGGTGCTGAAAATTACCGGCGCCCATGCCCTGGAAGAAGTGCTGGCGTCGGTGCATGAATACCTGCCGCCGCCCCACGATCCCTATGCCAGCCTGATTCCGCCGCAGGGCATAAAACTGACCCCCAGGCATTATGCCTACCTGAAAATTTCCGAAGGCTGCAACCACCGCTGTAGTTTCTGCATCATTCCCTCGATGCGCGGCGACCTGGTCAGTCGGCCCATAGCGGATGTGCTGCAGGAGGCGGAACAACTGGCCAACGCCGGCGTGAAGGAATTGCTGGTGATTTCCCAGGATACCAGCGCCTATGGCGTCGACCTGAAATATCAGGCCGGCAACTGGCATGGACGGGAATTGCAAAGCCGTTTTTACGATATCGCCGCGGCGCTGGGGGAGCTTGGTATCTGGGTGCGCCTGCATTATGTCTACCCCTACCCGCATGTCGACAAGGTCATACCACTGATGGCGGAAGGCCGGATACTCCCCTATCTGGATATTCCCTTCCAGCATGCCAGTGCGCGGATCCTGCAATTGATGAAGCGCCCGGCGGCAACGGAAAACAACCTGCAGCGCATCGCTGCCTGGCGGGAGACCTGCCCGGAAATTGTTATCCGCAGCACCTTCATCGTCGGTTTTCCCGGCGAGACGGAAGCGGAATTTTCCCATCTGCTGGATTTTCTCGATACGGCGCAACTGGATCGTGTCGGCTGTTTCGCTTATTCGCCGGTCAATGGCGCGGCCGCCAATGCGCTGCCGGGCCAACTGCCCGAATCAGTCAAACAGGAACGTCTGCAGCGATTTATGCAGCATCAGGCCAAAATCAGCGCCGCCCGGCTGCAGCGCCGCATCGGCAGGATCGAAACGGTGCTGGTCGACGAGGTGGTGGAACAGGGCGCGGTAGCCCGCAGCAGGGCCGATGCCCCGGAAATCGATGGCCAGGTGTTTATCGATGGCGCCAGCCACTTGCCGGTCGGCGAGTGGGTCGATGTGCAGATCGAAGATGCCGACGACCATGATTTGTGGGCCAGGCTGGTATAACCGCCTGGATGGCTGGGCTCGTGGCAGCCACCGGGCGGCAGAGTGCAGCCTGTCCGTCGGGATCTATCGGGCAGTCAAAAAGGCATCGAGATCGATCACTTCCACGGGCAGCTGGGCGGCGTGGCGCTTGTCCTGCTCGGTGTTATAGCCCCAGTCGGCAAAAAACAGCCGAATGGCCTGCAGGGCATCGTTGGCCAGAAAATTTTGCAGGGTAGGCAGACGGTCTTCGACAAAATACAGCGTCGCCTCCGGGTGTTTCTCCTGCAGTTGTTGCAGAACCAGCTGTTTGTTCATGTTGCGGTCCAGGCCATAAATCCGCTCTGCAGGCAAGACAATGCGATTGGCTTCCAGGATCCGCGAGACAAAGCGCTCCTGTTTGGTGGTGACGATATACCAGACGCACTGCTGGTCCAGGACGGACAGTTTTTCCGCGACGCCGGGGAACAGGGGATTCATAGCCACCCATTCGGATAACGCGGCGTCGATCCAGCCGTCCCGGGTTTCGCCAAACAGCTGTTTGAGACTGGCTTCGTCACGATTGCTCTGCTGCAGGACCAGCTGCTTCTTTTTAGGGAAGTTTTCCAGAATGGATGCCAGCTCGTCACCTTGAAAAAGCATGCGCATCACCAGTATGGCTTCAAATCCCGTTTCGATAATGGGGCGGGCAAGGCGGAACCGATCGAGTAGTTCTTCAGGAGGGAAAGCGCTCGGCATGTCATGCCATAATTGCCTTGCGGCCTTCCAGCCGGTGATGCCCGTTTCCACGGCGCTGTCACAGATTACCCCGTCGAAATCCAGGGCATAGATAACCGTTCGTTGCATAGCGTATCCAGTCAAAATAGCGGAGTGCTAAAAATTCACATGCCAAGAGTATACGTTGTAAAATTCTGAATGATACAGTATTCCCTTGGCTGAATAATATCAGAAAAAAATAATATTGCCCTGCGCTGATGAAACAGCGACAATATGCCTGCTTGTCTGTACCGTGTGCAATCCATGGCAGGGCCATCGTTTCAGGAGCGCCGCGGCAGGCAGTTTCAACGGAATTAATCTGGAGGTAACGCAATGCAATTCAGTCCATGCATTTCCGGTCAATGCACCGAAGATGGAACACATTGTCAGGGATGTGGTCGCAGTCATCAGGAAATCGCGGAAACCAAGCAACTGATCATGGCTTTGGTCGGTTTCGCGCAAAAAATGGGTTACGAAAACCATGAGGATTTCGCCAATTTCGTTGGCAAAAGCCTGCTGAAAAAACTACAGAATCCAGCGTAGCCGGCTTCGCTGTCTGTTTGCGCCAAAGCCATTTTGGCAGGATGGCAATACGACTTTTTGCCCGGTGACTAGCCAGCCAGCAGGGTCAACTGGTAGCTGATCAGTGCGCAATAGAGCAGCAGCAGCATTACCAGGATGCTGCGCATCGGGATGACCCTCAGCACCTTGAAATTGATGTGTACCAGCGCGATGAACAGGCAGGCCACTGTGATGGACAGTTTGCCGAGGATGAATGCGCCGTCGCTGATATTCAGAAGCGCGGCCATCAGCGGATTGACTTCCGTTCCGCCCATGGCAAGAATCTGCAGTGTCAACATGGCGTCGGTAGCGCTCAGGCAGACTATGGCCAGCACCGTCAGACCCACCCAGCTTTCATAAAAATCCGTATAGAAAGGCTGGTTGGCCGCCTCCTGCCTCCTTGTCGACTTGCGTCTGGCCATGTATAGCGAGCAGAACACCGCCTTCAACTGCCGTGTGCGTCGATCGGGCATATGGCGTTGCTCGATATTGTTGCTGTCTATGTGATGCAAATGCTGCTGCACAAGCATTCTCCTGGTAGTACGGTAAAGCTGGCTGTCATTCTAACAAAGATCCGCCATCGCCTGAAATTGTACTTTGGTACTATAGGATTGACGGGGATTGACGCTGAAATCAGCCATCGGACCCTTCGTGGTCATGCCAATGTTGCGTTTTTATGGAAAAAAGTATGCTCAGCCCGGCTTGGCGTTGGCAATATAATTCAGCCATTGCCTTGTCGCTATAGCCAAGACTGGATCCAGATTGGCCAGTCGCCGGCCCATGGCATCGAATGATTGATTGACGGTGGTGGACAAAGCGCCGCCCGGCCGGGTGATTCTTGTGGCGCCGGACATGCGCCAGAGAGGATCGAAATCGCTAAGTGCTACCGGCGGCGTGAAATTCCCGTTTCCTGTAATTTTACTAAAATATTGGAATGTTAGACCCGACCCCACGCCCCCATGAAGGTGATGATGCGCTAAAGGTCAACTGGTGTGAGCTGACGACCACCGATCAGGACGGCAAGGTGATTTATAAAAATGCTTTTATCAGTAATCATCTGATCAACGCCCATAACGTGGCCGAGATAGTATGCGCAGGACG
>JAJRWJ010000226.1 GCA_024276805.1 Gammaproteobacteria bacterium | reverse complement strand
TTGGGCAGGATGGAGGTGTAGGCAATATAAGCACCTAAGATAACCATATTTGCAATTCTGGTATTCCCTAAAGAATCGGCCATTTCCGTTGCCGGAATACCAAGTACTTTTACATCCGTTCTGTGCGGCGGCCTGTTGATAAGCGACGTATCATAAATGATCAGTCCGCCCGGTTCCACTTTATCCTCAAACTTTTCCAGCGACGGCAAGTTCATGGCGATTAAAACCGTGGGTCGGGAAACCAGTGGCGAGCCAATGCGCTTGGTTGATAAATTTACGTGGCAATTGGCCGTTCCGCCCCGCATCTCCGGTCCGTAAGAAGGAATCCATGAGACCTGGTAGCCGGCCTGCATGCCGGACTGGGCTACGCCGAGACCCAGCATCAGAATGCCCTGGCCGCCAAAACCGGCAATGATGAGTCTGGGGTTCTTGTACTCATCCGCAGGCTCTTTAACTTTTTCGACTTTTTCCTCGCCCTGCGGAATGTCCAGTTTCTCTTTGATATCGGCGGGCATGAATACGTGCTTTTTCACTTCTACCGATTCGGCCTCGCCGCTGATATCTTTGAACACACCCAGCGGGAAAATCTTCATCATGTACTCTTCGATCCACTGCGTTGCGTGCACCGGCGTCATCTTCCATCCCGAAGGACAGGCGGATAGCACTTCGACCAGCGAAAAGCCTTTGTTCTCCACCTGCAATTTCAGGGCTTTGCGCACTGCCCGTCGCACGCGGCTTATGTTTCTCGGATCGGTAATGGCAACGCGCTCCACATAGACCGGCGCTTCCAGCGTGGCGATCAGCTCGGAAATGCGCATCGGATAGCCTTCGTTATGAGCATCGCGGCCGCGCGGCGTGGTAGTGGTTCGCTGACCGATCAACGTGGTCGGCGCCATCTGGCCACCAGTCATGCCATAAATCGCATTGTTGACGAAAAAAACAGTGATATTTTCGCCCCTGTTTGCGGCCTGCATAATATTGTTACCGCCGATAGCAGCCAGATCGCCATCGCCCTGGTAGCTGATGACAATCCCTTCCGGATGCACCCTTTTAATGCCAGTGGCAGCAGCCGGTGCCCGACCATGTGCCACCTGGATGTTTCCGAAGCGAAAATAGTAATAAGCAAAAACGCTGCATCCCACCGGGCTTATGAGGATGGTTCTGTCGCGTATGCCAAGATCATCAACAGCTTCGGCAATTAATTTATGTAAAACGCCATGTCCGCAACCCGGACAATAATGAGTGACGTCTTTGAACGCACCTGTGCTTCTCTCGAATATATCGTAGAACGAATCCGCTTTTTTCAATACTTTCGCAGCCATAATCTACTCCCCTATAGTTTTCATGACTTGTTCACTGATCTCATCAGGGGAAGGAACAATGCCACCCATGCGATTGTACAGGTTGACCGGAACTTTGCCGTTCACCGCCAATCGCACATCATCGACCATTTGTCCGTTAGACAATTCCACAACCAGAAAGCTCTTGACACGTTCGGCCAGTTCCTCGATTTTCTTCTTTGGAAAAGGCCACAGAGTAATGGGACGTAAGAGCCCGACTTTGATACCCTGCGCACGCAGGTCTTCCACTGTGGAGGTTAATATTCGGGAAACAACGCCATAGCCCATCAATACGATGTCAGCATCATCCAGATGATAATCCTCAAATCGTACTTCGTTGGCCTCTATTTCGGCATATTTTTTCTGCAATTTCAGGTTGTGTTTCTCCAATATTTCCGGCTCCAGGTAGATGGAGGAAATGAGCCTGTACTCATCATCCTTATCAGCATGAATGGCCCAGGGTTTGTCCTCTAATTTTTCCACCGGATCGGGAAACTCCACAGGTTCCATCATCTGGCCGATAAAACCGTCGGTCAGAACGACAGCGGGATTGCGATATTTGTCCGCCAGCTCAAAGGCCAGCATGGTCAGGTCGCACATTTCCTGCGCGCTGTTGGGCGCCAGTACGATGAGCTTATAGTTGCCGTGGCCTCCGCCTTTGACCATCTGATTGTAATCGCTTTGTTCCGGCGCAATGTTGCCCAGACCAGGACCGCCGCGCATAATATCCACAACCACGATCGGCAGCTCCGAACCGGCACAGTACGAAATGCCCTCTTGCTTCAGACTGATGCCGGGACTGGACGAGGCAGTCATCACTCGCGCTCCGCCCGATGCCGCTCCGTAAACCATATTGATGGAAGCAATCTCGCTTTCAGCCTGTAAAAAAGTGCCCCCGACGAGAGGCAGATAATAGGCGGCTGCTTCTGCAATTTCGGAGGCTGGCGTAATCGGATAACCGAAAAAGTACCGGCACCCGGCAAGTATTGCCCCTTTAATTACCGCTGCATTTCCTTTAATAAGTTCTTTTGCCATTTACGCCGCCACCTCCTCTCCGACATAACCTCTTTTATAAACGGTTATTGCGCCCGGTTCGGGACAGGCATAAAAACAAAAGCCGCATCCGGTACATCCCTCTCCTTTGTAGCCGGCAGGATGGTAGCCCATGCGGTTCAGGTGCTTTTGCTCGAACAAAACACCTTCGGGGCAGGCTGCTATGCACAATCCGCACCCTTTACATTCATCCTCGTTGATTACTACTTTGGCATTCTTCAGGCCAGAGACTTCTACCATAGCTCCTCCTATTTGTTATTCTTCAGTAAAATCGTAACTGTGCATCCACGAAATTTTAAGGTCGAAACGGTAAAAGGAAAGTGGCAAGAACCGACTGAAAAGTCAGCGTGCAATTCCGTTTCCACAGGGGGAAACGGCGGTGAGCCACATTTAGTGAATGTCATGGTACAAGCAGTTACGCAAGTCCTCACTTTTTACCGTGAGGGCCTCTTAATGCCGATCCAGTATAAACAATTTTTGCAAAACTTGCAAGGAGTTTTTCCCTGACGAAGGAGCACCTCCGTCCTGGCGGGCCACTCTTGCTGCCGAGGTCGACCCTGGCAGCCGGGGCTCCGGCCCAGCACGCGGAAACGAGTTCTCCCACAACAAGTACAGCCAAAGAGCAAGTTCAGGTTAAAAACGGATTGTACATTCTCTCCCGGCCAATGGAAGTGGGTTGGCCGTGACCGGGAAAGACGCGGACCTCATCCGGCAGCACCAGAAGCTTGTTGCGGATGGAGCGCAGCAGTTCCTCGTAAGAGCCGCCCGGCAAATCCGTCCGGCCAATGGAATCGAAAAACAATGTGTCGCCCACAAAAACAGCCTTATCGGTGCGGAAACAAAGTCCGCCGGGACTGTGACCGGGCGTTTCCAGCACTGAAAAAGTGAGCGTTCCCACTGTCAGTTGATCGCCGTCGGACAGGTTTAGATCGAC
>JAJRWJ010000225.1 GCA_024276805.1 Gammaproteobacteria bacterium | reverse complement strand
TGGTGATCGATGTGATGCGCGGCGGGCCGTCCACCGGTATTCCCACCAAGAGCGAGCAGGCGGATTTCAATCTGGCCGTGTTCGGTTTGCATGGCGATGCGCCGCATGTGGTCATTGCCGCACTGGATATAGGCGATTGCGTTTTAGCCGGCGCCTGGGCCACGCATCTGGCGGAAACGCTGCAGACGCTGGTGATCGTGTTGTCCGATCAGTTTCTTGGACAGTCCGAAGCAATCATCGATGCGCCGCCAGCGCATGCGTTTGCAGCACACAGGCTCAGGGCCGATGTTGTGGCTACAGGCACATACTTTCGTTATCTGGATACCGACACCGGCGTCTCACCGATGGCGCTGCCGGGACAGGCGCATGGCATGTACACCGCCGATGGTCTGGAGCACAATCAGCTGGGCACACCGTCGCCCCGGGCCAGCGACCATCTGCAGCAGCTGGACAAGCGCGCCAGAAAACTGCAGCGCTTTGATTTTGGCGAAAACTGGGGGGAGGTCGACGGTGCCGGGGAAACTGTGGTCCTCTGTTGGGGGGCGGTGTCGGCGGCAGCCAGCGAGGCGCGGGCATTGTTGCTGGAGAACGGTCTGGAGATCAAGCTGATACGTCTGCGCCTGCTCCATCCGCTGCCGGTCGCTGCCTTGCAGCGGCATCTTGACGGCGTGCGACGGATCATGGTAATAGAATAGAATCATTCCGGGCAGTTTTATCACTTTCTCAAATCCCGGCTATCCTGCAAAACCGCCCTGAGCAGTTACGCAATGCCTGGGCCGATTCCGGTTACCGCCACGGATATCATCGACTGGGTGAGGAACGAGCAATGATTGACGAGCATTCCGTGGCTTTGCCACCCAAAGCCTATAAATCCGATATCAAACCGATCTGGTGTCCGGGCTGCGGCCACTACGCGGTGCTCAATGCGATCACCAAGACTCTGTCCTATCTGCGCCTTGCCCCGGAGCAGACCGCGATCATATACGGCATCGGCTGTTCTTCCAGACTACCGGCCTATACCAGTGTCTATGGTTTTCATGGCGTGCATGGCCGCGCCCTGCCGGTGGCCACCGGTTTGAAGGTGGCCAGCCCCGATCTGACCGTACTCGCGGTAGGCGGCGATGGCGACGGATTTTCCATCGGCGGCAATCATTTCCTGCATGCCTGCAGAAGAAATGTCGATTTCGTCTATGTCGCCATGGACAATGAAGTCTATGGCATGACCAAGGGACAGGCGTCGCCGACCACGCCGGCCAACTGGGAGCACAGCAAGCTGACGCCCCACGGCACCCAGATCAGACCCTTTCAGCCCTGCGCGATAGCACTGGCTGCCGGAGCCACATTTATCGCCCGGGGTTATTCCGGCGACCCCGGGAATCTGGTGAAAATGCTGGTTGGGGCCATCGAGCATCCCGGTTTCGCCTTCATTCAGGTGCTGAGTCAGTGCATCACCTTCTGTCCGGAGCAAAAGCAATGGAAGCACCAGGTCAGGGATTTCGATTTGTCGGAACCCTGCAGTGACCCGGTGCAGGCGGCGATGCTGCTGTATGGTGACAACGGCTTGTCCACTGGCGTGATCTACGCCAATCCCAGGCCGGTCTGGCCGCCGGAGCAACAGACAGCACAGGATGGCGGTTTGGCGGCGATGACAGAGGGGTTTGCACTATGAACAGCACGATTTATGATGATCTGGGCTGCTTTTTTGCGCACGCACTGATGCTGGAACAGGAGGCCGCCGAATGGTTGCAGGAGATTGCCGGGATGATGCAGGTGCATAACAACGCCGAACTGCATAAATTGTTTTCCGAACTGGCGGAGGATAGTGTGCAGCATGGCCAGGAGATCGAAAAACTGTGCGCCGGCATGAGCCTGCCGGAAATCAAGCCATGGCAGTATGGCTGGCCCGATGCGCACAGCCCGGAAGCGGCGGGCCATCATGATCTGCATTATCTGATGAGCGAAAAGGAGGCGCTGCAGCTGGTCCTGGCCAATGAACAAAAGGCGCAGGATTTCTATCGGGATGTTCAGGACAAGGCGTCCGATGCCAGGGTCAGGGCTTACGCCCGGCAGTTTGCCGAAGAAGAAGGCGAACATATCGCCCTGATCGAGCAGCGGATCGCTTCGGGTTCGGAAACGGAACAACACTGGTTCGATGACATCGACCCACCACACATGCCCGAGTAGGGTGTTCCTCTACGGGTGCTTCAGAAGATATAAGGGTGAGCCGCCTCGAAATTATGCACCTTGGCTTTGGGATTGAAGGCCGGCGGCTGCCAGGGCCGGCTCTGCTGTCCGCTCAAATGGGCCGCCAGCCACAGCGCCTGATGCCGGATCGGCAGAATGAAGGCGTACAGCTTGCCATTGGGCAGTTCCGCGGCATCGCCGAGGACAAAAATATGGTCATCGGTGCTTTGCAGATATTGATCGACCTTGATGCCCCGGCCGGTTTCCAGGCCCGCGTCGGCCGCCAGCTGCGTGCGGGGCTTGAAGCCGCAGGCGACCAGGACGGCATCGAAAGCGCTGCTGCCATCCGCGCTGACGACCTGGATTTTCTCGGCGCTTTTCTGCAGGCCCTGTACGGACTGGTTCAGCAGTACCCGCACACCGCTCGTCTGCAGCACTTGCAGCAGCGTTGCGGAATCCTCGGCCACCAGCTGCCTTTCCATCAGCCGGTCCATGGCGTGAAACACGGTTACCTTGTCGCCGGCAACGGCCAAGTCGGAAGCCACCTCACAGCCAATCAGGCCGCCACCGATGATTGCCCAGTGCGGTGTTTGCCCCCGTTCCAGGAATGGCTGGCGGAATCTGCGCAGCCGTTGCAAATCGACCAGGCTGTTCAAGGTGAAAAACAGTTCCCGGAAGGGTTGCAGGGGAGGCGGGACGAAGGCATCGGAGCCAGGGGCGAGAACCAGTTTGTCATAGGTCAGCGTTTCCAGATCCCCGGCGCTCTGGATGGAAAGCTGTCGGGAATTGCGTTCGATGCGGGTCACGCTGACGCCGCCGATTACACAGATGTTTTTTTCCTGCAGGACGTTGAAGGGTTTGAGAATGATGGCCTGTTCGATATCCGCCCTGCTGAATCCCCGGGAAAGCATCGGACGGGAATAATAACCCTGGTTTTCCCTGCTCAGCAGGGTGATTTTGGCATCCGGGGAAAGGCTGCGCATTTTTTCCGCGAAGGTGATTCCGGCGATGCCTGAGCCTATGATGACGATATGCATGATAATACCTGACTAGTTGGAAATGAATTTGCTTTTCATCGATCAGCCGATGTTGCAGCGCTGTACGCCAATCTGGCAGTGAGACCGGCGTGTGAGGCTGCAACTGCGGGCTGAAGTTCCACCTCCGGATTGCCAGTTCCTCCGGCGAAGGCATGGCGCATTTATTCGATCAGTTCGAAAGCGCTTTTTTCCGCACCGCACTCCGGACAGACCCAGTCATCCGGAATGTCTTCCCAGCGCGTGCCCGGGGCAATGCCGGTGTCCGGATCTCCCTTTGACTCGTCGTAGATATGGCCACATTCTGTGCATTCATAGCGTTTGAAGTCTGACATTGTCTGCTCCTCATGGTAGTAAGAAATTATCCGCTTATCTTATCATTATTCAGCAGTATATTGGCTGATTAACGCAGGTCCCTGGCCAGCAGGCTGGTGTTGCCGCCAACCGCTGCGGTATTGGTGCTCAGGGTCTGTTCGACGGCGAAACGGCGCAGATAATCCGGCCCGCCGGCTTTCGGGCCGGTTCCGGAGAGTCCCATGCCGCCAAAAGGCTGGGCGCCGACCACCGCGCCGATCATGTTACGGTTGACATAGATGTTGCCCACCATTGCCCGCTTGCGGATGGTTTCGATGGTGGCATCGATGCGGCTGTGTATGCCCAGCGTCAAACCGTAGCCGGTGCCGTTGATTGCATCGATGACCCGATCCAGATCCGTGGCGCGGTAGCGGATGATGTGCAATACCGGGCCGAAAACCTCCTGGTCCAGCTGCTGCAGCGAGGTCAGTTCGATCAGGCAGGGGGTGAAGAATCCTGTCCCGGAATGTGCTTCGTTTGGGGGCAGCTGATAGACGAAGTTGCCCTGCTTGCGCAGTCGCTGTACATGTTCCGCGATGGGCTTTGCGGCCCTGGCATCGATCAGCGGGCCGATGTCGGTGGCATAACGGCCTGGATCACCGATTTTCAGCTGCTGCATCGCACCGATCAGCATTGCGATCACCGGTGCGGCGATCTCCTGCTGCAGAAACAGTACCCGCAGCGCCGAGCAGCGCTGTCCGGCACTGTTGAATGCCGATTGAACGACATCCTGCACCAGCTGCTGCGCGTATGCCGAACTATCGGCAATCATGACATTCTGGCCACCGGTCTCGGCAATCAGTGGAATAATTTTTTGCTGCCGGGCAAGTCGGCGGTTGATGGTCTGCGCCGTGGCCGTCGAACCGGTAAAGGCGACGCCGCCGATTCTGGCGTCGGGCAATAACAGTTCGCTGATGCTGCCGGCGTCGGCAGGCAGAAAATGCAGAACGTTTTCCGGAATACCGGCCTGATACAGCAGTTGCACACAGCGGAAGGCAGTCAACGGGGTCGCCGAGGCCGGTTTGGCCAGTACGGTATTGCCAGCGGCCAGTGCGGCAGTGATCTGGCCCATGAAAATGGCGATGGGGAAGTTCCATGGACTGATGCAGGCAAATACGCCGCGTCCATACTGGAAGAGCAGATTCTCTTCCCCGGTCGGGCCAGGAAGCCGACGCGGCTGTGCAAACAGGGACAGGGCCGAGTGTGCATAATAACGACAGAAATCGACGGCTTCACGTATTTCCGAGAGGCTGTCCCGGATGGTTTTGCCGCCCTCACGAATACACAGAGAGGCCAGTTCCAGGCGGTTCGCCTCCAGCAGGTCGGCGGCGGCGAGCAGACAGTCGGCGCGTTTGCGAACTGGATGTTGCCGCCATTCTGATGCGGCTTCACCGGCACTGGCGAGGGCGCGGGAAATCGAGTCCCGGTCGGCGAGCGCACAACTGCCCACCTGCTGTTGGCCGATGGCAGGGTTGAATACAGGGTATTCCCGGCCCGGTATCGGTTGACCGGCGATCACGGGAAAGGCCTGCCAGGAGCTCCCGGCGAGATTGTCCAGGTCCTGTTCCAGGCGTTGCAGTTGCTCGACATCATTGAGATTCAGACCGGCCGAGTTGAAACGCTGCCGGCCATATAAATCGACCGGCAGGACGATGTGCGCGGGTTTACCGGCGATTTCACGATGTTGCCGGAGCGGGTCTTCGGTGACTGCTGCAATGCTGATCGCAGGGTTCTCCAGTTGATTGACGAAAGAGGTGTTGGCGCCGTTTTCCAGCAGCCTGCGCACCAGATAGGGCAGCAGTTCCTGATAGCAGCCGACCGGAGCATAGATACGGCAGGGAATGCCCCAGTCGCGAACCTCGACGATTTCCTTGTAGAGTGCGTTGCCCATGCCATGCAGGCGCTGGAATTCATAGCCCGGGTGCTGTTTGCCAAGTCCATGAATGGCCGCAGCGGTATGGGCATTGTGCGTGGCGAATTGGGGAAAAAACGCATCGGCCCGGCTTAGAATGAATGCGGCGCAGGCCAGATAGGAGATATCGGTGGCCGATTTATGGGTGAATACGGGATAATTGACCAGCCCCTGTTCCTGGGTTTTTTTGATTTCCGTGTCCCAGTAGGCGCCCTTGACCAGACGCAGGGGGATTTTTCGCTGCTGCGCCACGGCTAGTGCGGCCAGCCAGCGCAGGACCGGCAGCGCGCGTTTTTGATAGGCCTGCACGGCCAGTCCCAGACCGGACCAGCCAGCCAGATC
>JAJRWJ010000224.1 GCA_024276805.1 Gammaproteobacteria bacterium | reverse complement strand
TGCCCCAGTCGCCGTTGAACGGATAGTGGCTGCTGAGGGTCATGATTTCGGCGAAGAACGGGCGCTTTTTCAGCTGAAGCAAATGCTCCAGCATGATCTCGTACATAGAGGTATCGGCGATTCCCCAGCCGATTCGGTGTGTGCTTTCCGGTAGCCCGCCATGGGCGACATCGGCATGAAAATACAGTTGCTCGAAGCCCACCAGCGGCAGGAAATCCCGGCGGTCGTTGAAGCTGCCCTTGTAGCCATGAAAGTAGGCGGTGTGATAACCCGATTCCGCCAGGATTTCTGGCAGGCAGTGCAGATTTTTCAGCTGCTCGTGGGATTTCGAGATCGGCGGTCTGGCATTGTTGTCGAAAAGGCCGCACAGCAGCGCAGTTTCCCCCTTCATGGTGTAATTGGAGTTGGCGTAGAAATTGTCGAAGACCAGATTTTCCCTGGCCAGGCGGTCGAAATGCGGGGTCAGGTTTTCACCACCGTAATAGCCGGTCAACGAGGCCCGGAAGGATTCCAGAACCACCAGGATGACATTGTAGTTTTTGCCGTTGCCCAGTATCCGGTCTTCGCCGGGCAGACTGCGATTCAAGGACTTGAAATGACGCCAGCTTTGCCGTTCGGCCGCGCTGATGTTTTTTCCCTGACCCTGGGAATAAAAAAATGCATGTACCGGATGCAGCAGTGCCGGGGACAGGGTAAACAGATTCAGACGCCGATAGTTTTGATAGGAATGTCCGGTGACGGTAAAGGAGGTGATGAACAGGAATGCCAGCAGCACCAGGCTGGTCCGGATAGCTCCTGGTTTATCCCGTGGTTTCTGGTAGAAAGTAAAGGAAAGCAGCAGGCAGAGCAGGGTGCTGGTGGCAAAAACCAGCGCCTCGGTTCGATAAGGGAAGGCGGAAAGGGATTTTGCTGATTCTCCGGCATCCCCAGCCAATGCCAGTGCTTCATAGTTGTAATAGGACTGAAAGAAGTCGGCATGCCACCAGTTGCTGATGGTCAGCAGGGTAAACAGTAGCCACAGGCACGATGCGGTGGCGAAATAGATTATCCGGCCTTTGCTGAAGGCGATCAGCGTGATGCCAAGCCCTGCCGAGGTCACGCACAGGCCGCTCAACAGGGCCAGCGGATAGGGACTCAGGCCGCCAAAACAGGACAGTATCAGAAACAACAGGAAACAGCTGCCAACTGCCGCGAGGGAAAGCGCCGGTCTGTTCATGGTATTGGATTGAATTTTTCCAGCGATAAAAAAAGCCCCATGATGATCATGGGGCCTTGGAGTGTGGCTATCGAAATAACTAGCCGTTATTTACAGGAGCCTGGCAGGTATTTGCTGGGGATACCGCCTGAAGCTGCAGGGCCGCATTTCCAGCCGGCGATCTGATCACCCATGTTCGAGGCAACCGTCATTGCCGTTGTCAGTGCGGTATTGGCGTAAGGGGTCATGATGATTTTTTTGCTGTCGATGGTGCTTTCACCGGTACCGGTTGCCGTCACTGTTACGACACCATTGGCGTCAGTGACTACACTTGAGACATATTTGCTGGTGGCTGATGACGATTCGCAGCCCCAGTTATTGGCGCCCGGGCCACTTGATCCAGACTGATAGACTTCGGTGATGGTGGTCCGGCAGGCGCTGCCTGCGAGAATAACTTCCGAGAGCTTCGCTCTCAATGTATAGTCTTTATAGGCGGGCAGGGCGACCGCGGCCAGAATGCCGATGATCGCAACGACGATCATCAGTTCGATCAGGGTGAAACCTTGTTGTGTTTTTTTCATGTGATAATTCCTCATGGTGTTGGAAAGTTTGTTTTACATCAGGAGTTAAAGCAGGGACTGTGCCAGGGTTGTTTGGTATTTTATAAGCAATTGTAAAATAATGATAAAACCTATTAATCTGCTTTGAATGTGTTGGTTTTGAGTAAGCTGAAATACAGAATTGACGGTGTTGCACAACAAATTATTGCAACTTTGTGACAATTTTTGTCAGTTGTGAAGTCGCGGCTGAAGCCGCTCCTGCAGCGGTTGATCAACGACCGTAGGAGCGGCTTCAGCCGCGACTTCACTGTCTAGGTCCGACAGCAGGGTGGTCGAACAGGAATATCCGGTCTGATTTCCTTTCCCACCGCTGACACAGGGGGATTTTATGGTATCCTATAGCGTTTTATAGAAAACCGGTTGTCGATTGGACTGTTTTATGCGAACCCGAGTCAAGATCTGCGGTTTTACCCGGGTGGAGGATGCCGTTGCAGCCGCCAGGCTTGGCGTCGATGCGCTGGGGCTGGTGTTCTATCCGCGCAGTCCGCGACATGTCGGCATCGGGCAGGCCAGCGCCATCGTCAGGGCGTTGCCGGCATTTGTCACGGTCGTTGCGCTGTTCGTGGATCAGCCGCGATCGTTCGTTGAGGAAGTATTGCAGCGGGTGGCGATCGATACCCTGCAGTTTCATGGGCATGAAAGTGCGGCTTTCTGCCGGTCTTTTGGCAGACCTTATATCAAGGCCATCGCGATGCGCGAGAATGTCGATTTTGCTGCGCTGGAGCAGGAATATCACGATGCGGCGGGGCTGTTGCTGGATGCCTGGAGTCCTGATGCCAAAGGCGGCACCGGCAGCCGCTTCGACTGGAATCGCATGCCATCGGAAAGCATGTTGCCAATCATACTGGCGGGTGGTTTGACGCCGGACAATGCCAGGCAGGCAATTGTACAAACCCGGCCCTATGCACTGGATGTCAGCAGTGGCGTCGAGGCGGGAAAAGGTATCAAAGATGCCGTAAAAATGGCGGCATTTCTACAAGAGGTCAGTTTGCAGTGACAGACAAGTACGATTTTTCCAAACCCTATGACATGCCCGATGCACGCGGGCATTTTGGTCCTTATGGCGGCGTCTATGTTGCCGAAACGTTGATGCTGCCCATCAGGGAACTCAATGCAGCCTATCAACGCTATCTGCAGGATGATGAATTTCTAGACGAACTGGATGCCGATTTGCAGCATTATGTCGGCCGGCCCTCGCCGCTGTATCATGCGCAACGCTGGAGCCGGGAACTGGGCGGCGCGCAGATCTGGCTGAAGCGTGAAGACCTCAATCATACCGGCGCGCATAAAATCAACAACACTATTGGTCAGGCGCTGCTGGCCAAGCGCATGGGCAAGACACGCATCATTGCCGAAACCGGCGCCGGACAGCATGGTGTCGCGACCGCCACGGTGGCGGCGCGGCTGGGTCTGGAGTGCGTCGTGTATATGGGCGCCGTGGATGTCGAGCGTCAGGCCCTGAACGTTTACCGCATGCGCTTGCTGGGCGCCGAGGTGGTGGCCGTGGAATCCGGTTCGAAAACCCTGAAGGATGCCTTGAATGAAGCGCTCAGGGATTGGGTGACCAATGTCGACGACACTTTCTATATTATTGGCACGGTGGCGGGCCCGCACCCCTATCCGGCCATGGTGCGTGATTTTCAGTCTATCATCGGCAGGGAAACGAAGCAGCAGTTGCAGGACAGGCGGGGTTGCCTGCCCGATGCACTGGTGGCCTGTGTCGGCGGCGGCTCCAATGCGATCGGTCTGTTCTATCCCTTTATCGATGATGAAGGTGTCACCATGTACGGCGTCGAGGCGGCTGGTGACGGTCTGCAAACCGGGCGTCATTCGGCGCCGTTGTGCGCTGGGAGACCTGGCGTGCTGCACGGCAATCGAACCTACTTGATGGAGGATGACGATGGTGAAATCATCGAAACCCATTCCATTTCCGCCGGCCTGGATTATCCCGGCGTGGGTCCTGAGCATGCCTGGCTGAAGGATATCGGCCGGGTGGACTATGTCAGTATCACCGATGATCAGGCCCTGCAGGGTTTTCATGCCCTGACCCGGATGGAAGGTATCATCCCGGCGCTGGAATCCAGCCATGCCCTGGCCTACACGATGCAGCTGGCGCCAACCATGGACAAGGATCAGATTCTGGTGGTCAATCTGTCGGGCCGGGGGGATAAAGATATGCATACCATAGCGCAACGTGAGGGGTTGAAATTTTGAGTCGTTTAGCTGAGAAGTTCGCGGAGCTTTCCAAAACCGGACGCAAAGCGTTGATTCCATTCATATCCGCCGGCGACCCCAATCCGGATTTTACTGTGTCGATGTTACATGCCATGGTCCGGGCGGGAGCCGATATCATCGAACTGGGTGTGCCTTTTTCCGACCCGATGGCGGATGGTCCGGTCATTCAGCGGGCCAGTGAGCGGGCCCTGGATCAGCATATGAGTCTGCGCAAGGTGCTGCAGTTGGTAATACGCTTCAGAACACAGGATCAGGATACGCCGATCGTGTTGATGGGTTATCTGAATCCCATCGAAGCCATGGGTTATGAAGCGTTTGCCAATGCCGCGCAGCGGGCCGAAGTCGATGGTGTTTTGACAGTCGACATGCCTCCCGAGGAAGCGGCCGAGTATGTTGCACTGCTGAAGGCGCGGAGCATCGACCCGATTTTCCTGCTGGCGCCCAACAGTGAAGAGCAGCGGATTGAGCATGTCAATACCGTGGCCAGTGGTTATCTCTACTATGTTTCGATCAAGGGCGTCACCGGCGCCGGGCATCTCGATACCTCCAATGTAGAAAGCAAGCTGCAGCAGATCCGCAGCCATACCGGGCTGCCTCTGGCGGTCGGATTTGGCGTGAAAGATGCAGAAACGGCAAAAGCCATTTCCCAAATCGGTGATGGCGTGGTTGTCGGCAGTGCGTTGATTGACAGGAT
Organism: Gammaproteobacteria bacterium; assembly: GCA_024276805.1. GTDB lineage: Bacteria > Pseudomonadota > Gammaproteobacteria > Methylococcales > Methylomonadaceae > JANEMG01. Next base: position 6,008 of record JAJRWJ010000224.1, on the reverse strand, counting down.
CGAGGCCAATCTCGACGATCTGGACAGGGCAAAAAATGAAATCGTGGCCATGTTGCAGGATATGCGTTCAGCCATAGACAATTAATGCCGGATGCGCGATGCTTATCCGGTCTACATGCCGGACAGGGCAAAAAATGAAATAGTGGCAATGCTGCAGGCCATGCGCTCTGCCATCGACAGTCAGTGTCGGAGATGACAACTGCACGGTTCTGCAGAGTGCTGATGCTGAAAAATTTACAACAGATATAAATGATTCCAAGGCGGAGTTCAGTGACATGAGTTGGTTTGAAAAATTAGTTCCTTCCAAAATCAGGACCAACGCGTCCAGCAAAGGCACCGTGCCGGAAGGATTGTGGAACAAGTGCCCGAACTGCAATGCCATTTTGTACAATGCGGAGCTGGAAAGAAACAACAATGTCTGTCCAAAATGCGAATACCATATGCGCATCAATGCCAGACAGAGGCTGCAAATGTTTCTCGATGAGGAGGGCCGGGAGGAAATCGGAGAAAATCTCAAACCCACCGATCCATTGAAATTCAAGGACAGCAAAAAATACAAGGATCGCATCTCCCAGGCACAAAAGCAGACCAGTGAGAACGATGCGCTGGTGGTCATGAGCGGTACGTTGAAGGGCAACGGTATCGTTGCCGCAGCCTTTGAATTCTCTTTTATGGGCGGATCCATGGGGTCCGTCGTCGGTGAACGTTTTGTGCGCGGGGTCGACAAGAGCCTGGAGTTGGGCGTGCCGTTTATCGTTTTCACCGCCAGTGGCGGAGCCAGAATGCAGGAATCATTGTTTTCCCTGTTTCAGATGGCCAAGACCAGCGCTGCATTGAGCAGGCTTGCAGAAGCCGGAATCCCCTACATTTCCTATATGACCGATCCGACCATGGGTGGCGTATCGGCCAGTCTGGCGATGCTGGGCGATATCAATGTTGCCGAACCGAAGGCACTGATCGGATTCGCAGGCCCACGGGTGATTGAGCAGACAGTCAGGGAAAAGTTGCCGGAAGGTTTTCAGCGCAGTGAGTTTCTGCAGGAGCATGGCGCGATCGATATGATTGTCGACCGCCGGGAGATGCGTGAAAAAATCGCCGCTGTTCTGGCGCTTTTGATGGGCGACAGCTATCCACAGCAGCAAGACGCTCAGGAAATCATCAGCGAATCCCTGGATCCCGCCGCCGAAATAGACAAGGCCTGGTCTGAAATTGTTTCAAAAACGGAAAATGTACCATCGCAATCAGAAGAAGTTCAATAATTTCAACGATCATTCCGCCTGTTATCTCTGAATCATGCCGCACCTCAAATTCAGGTGACGAGCAACATTGATGTCGGGCGCCCAGCAGCAAAAAATGCATTTTGATTCTCTTCAAGGATGGCTGGCATGGCAGGAAAGCTTTCATCCCCGGCCTATCGATCTTGGACTGGACAGAGTCAGAAAGGTATTTCAGGCGCTCGATCCGGATGCCGGCAAGCCTCTGCCGACCATTACCGTTGCAGGCACCAACGGCAAGGGTTCGTGTATTGCTTTTTTGCAGGCCATCTACCGTGCGCAGGGCTATCGGGTGGGGGCCTATACGTCACCACATCTTTTAAAATACAATGAAAGAATCAGCATCGATGGCCAGCCTGTTGCCGATGCCGTCATCTACGCGGCTTTTGAACGCATCGAGGCTGTGCGTGATGCTGTATCCCTGAGTTATTTCGAATTTGGCACGCTGGCGGCGCTGGATATCTTTAGACGCTCCAGTCTGGATGTACAACTGTTGGAAGTCGGGCTCGGGGGCAGGCTGGATGCGGTCAACATCATCGATGCCGATACCGTCATCATCACCAGTATCTGTATCGATCATTGTGACTGGCTGGGTGAAACCCGCGAAGCGATAGGGCGGGAAAAGGCCGGGGTGTTTCGTTCTGGAGTTCCTGCAATTATCGGCGATCCGGAGCCACCGCGAACGCTATTACAAAGCGCCAGGGCCATGCATGCACCGCTACTGTGCATCAACAGGGATTTCCACTATGAAAAGCAGGGTAATACCTGGGACTGGCTGTCAGGCAGCCGGAAATTGACTGGATTGCCTGCGCCTGCCTTGCAGGGCGAGCACCAGTATCGTAACGCTTCTTCGGTACTGACGGCAGTCGAGGCGATGACAACAGAACTGCCTGTTGCCGAAAAGTCGATTCGGGAAGGTCTGGTCAAGGCCAGTCTGCCTGGAAGGTTTCAATTCGTCGCTGGAAAGCCGGCGGTGTTACTGGATGTGGGACACAATCCCCAGGCGGCCAGATCCCTGGCCGACTTGTTGCGGCAGACCTTTCCAGGTCAGTCGATGCATGCCGTTTTTGCCATGACCAAAGACAAGGATATCGAGGGCGTGATCAATATCATGAAGCCCCTGGTCACTGTCTGGTATATTGCACCGTTGACGAATCCACGCACGGCGGCCGAGAGTGTGCTGCGCGATGCTTTCGAGTCCTGCAAAGTCCGGAATGTCATGGCTGGTTTTGCCGATTTTCATGAGGCTGTGGCAATGGCCAAAGCGAATGCCAATGCGGACATGGATGACTTGATTCTGGTTTTTGGTTCGTTTTTTTGGTTTCTGAATTTTTGGCTGAATCTGAGCAAAGGTAAATGCTATGGACCATGACTTGAAACAGCGTATCATAGGAGCAGTGGTCATTACCGCGCTGGCGGCTATCTTCTTACCCATGCTGTTCGATGAACCGGTAGATGAAAGCGAACAGACCATGAGTGAACTGAAAATTCCTCCTGTTCCGGATATCGCTTTGGATCCCCGGATAAAAACTCCACCCGACAGCATCGCTGAGGTGTTGTCTCCGGGACAAGATGAAAGCACCGGGCTGGACAGTGGAAAATTATCCGGGACGGCAGGCACCCAACCAGTATTTGTTCGCTGGGTAATCCAGATCGGCAGTTTCAGTCAGCAGGAAAATGCTCTTTCCTTGAGAGACCGGCTGAAAAAACAGGGTTTCAAGGCTTTTGTGGATGTCATGGAAATACCGGGCAAAGGCTCCTTGTATCGTGTCCGAGTCGGACCGGAGCTGGATAAACAGCATGCCGAAGCGCTCAGGAAAAAAATCGACGGAATGAATCAGATTCATAGTATCGTCGTTTCGGAACAAGCAAAATGAGCACATGCGGGATTTATGTTTTATACTCTCTGTGTCCTGGAATTTGCAGGTAATTTGTCAGCAGCGACGTTACTTGCCGTTTAATCTGGAAATCGAATGATCTGGATTGATTATGCAATTATTGGCTTGATCATCGTTTCCCTAATCATCGGTCTGTTGCGCGGATTGGTTAAGGAAGCTTTTTCATTGATCACCTGGGTTTTGGCTATCTGGATAGGCCTGACCTATGGCCGGGGGCTTGCCGGTTTTCTCGAGGCTTATATCTCCTATCCTTCCGCGAGAATGGCTGCCGCATTCGCTATATTATTCTTTCTGACCCTGATTCTGGGTAGTTTGATTGGCTATCTCCTGGGTGAGATGGTCAAGAAAACCGGGCTTACCGGATCGGACCGCTTTGCCGGAATGCTTTTTGGCATTGCCCGGGGCATGTTGGTGGTCACGCTGCTGGTGATGCTGGCTGGCATGACGCCCTTGCCCGAGGATTCCTGGTGGAAAGAATCGACGCTGATACCGCCTTTCCAGTCCCTGGCTGTCTGGTTGCGGGACAATCTGCCGGCGGATATGGCGAATTATGTTGTTTATCGTTAATTTAGTGGGTACTTGAAATGTGTGGCATAGTGGGTATCGTTGCTCATCAGAATGTGAATCAGGAACTGTATGATGCGCTGATGGTCTTGCAGCATCGTGGCCAGGATGCCGCCGGAATCGTCACCTGTCAGGGTGAAAGACTGTATTTGCGCAAAGACAACGGCCTGGCAAGGGATGTCTTCCGCAGCAGGCATATGGTCAGGTTGATGGGTAACATGGGCATCGCTCATGTGCGCTATCCGACCGCGGGCTGCACCAGCTCCGCGGAGGCGCAGCCCTTTTATGTGAATTCCCCGTTTGGCTTGACCCTGGCGCACAATGGCAATCTGACCAATGCCAAGGAGCTGAAGCGAGAACTGTTCGTCGATGATCAGCGCCATATCAACACCGATTCCGATTCGGAAATATTGCTGAACGTTTTCGCCCATGAGTTGCAGAGTCTGAACAAACTGCATCTCGATGTCAACGATGTCTTTCAGGCGGTTTCAGGGGTACATCGACGCTGCCGCGGGGCCTATGCCGTTATCGTCATGATTGCCGGTTTTGGCATTCTCGCGTTTCGTGATCCCCATGGCATCAGGCCGGTGGTGTTCGGTCAGCGCGTCACCGAACAGGGTCCTGAATTCATGATCGCTTCGGAAAGCGTTGCGCTGGATGTGCTGGGTTTCGATCTGATTCGTGATATCGAACCTGGCGAAGCCGTGGTGATCGAATCATCGGGACGTCTGCATACCCGCCAGTGTGCCGGAAAAACGGATCACAGTCCCTGCATCTTTGAGTTTGTCTACTTTGCCAGGCCGGATTCCATCATCGACAATATTTCAGTCTATAAGGCCCGGCTGCGCATGGGCGAGAAACTGGCTGAAAAAATTCTTCGGAATTGGCCGGAGCATGACATCGATGTCGTCATTCCCATTCCTGATACCAGCCGTACCGCGGCTCTGCAGCTGGCCAACCGGCTGGGGGTGAAATTCCGGGAAGGCTTCATGAAAAATCGCTACATTGGCCGTACGTTTATCATGCCTGGCCAACAGATGCGCAAGAAATCGGTACGTCAGAAATTGAATGCCATAGACCTGGAATTCAAGCAAAAAAATGTTCTGCTGGTCGATGACTCAGTGGTGCGGGGGACTACGTCGGAGCAAATCATCCAGATGGCTCGCGATGCCGGTGCGAAAAAAGTCTATTTCGCTTCTGCGGCGCCGCCAGTGCGCTATCCTAATGTCTACGGTATCGACATGCCGGCCGCCAAGGAATTGATAGCACATAACCGCAGTGAGGAAGAGGTGCGTGTCGCCATTGGCGCAGACCGGCTGATCTATCAGGATCTGGATGATCTGATCGATACGGTGCGCAAGGGAAATCCGTCGATTGAGCATTTCGATACCTCGTGCTTCAGCAATGAATATGTCACTGGCGATATCAGTCCGGATTATCTGGAACAAGTCGAGGCGCAGCGCAATGACGGCGCACGAAACAAGCCGGGTTCAGAGAATTTTATCATCGGAATGCAAAACTCGGTTTGATCAGGCGGTCAACTTTGCTTCAGGAGCAGGGTTATCATTGTTCCCTGCTCAAAAAATGAAATTTTAATCAAGAGGAAAACCATGAAAAAGACCTGGATTTTGGTTGCTGACAGCAGTCGCGCACGATTTTTCAGTGCAACTTCAGCACAATCGACATTCAATGAAATTACAGATCTGTGCAATGCGGAAGGACGATTGCATGAAAGAGAGATTACCACGGATCTGCCTGGCAGGGGGGCAGGAAAAGATGCCGGCAGCAAACATGCCTACGAAAATGAGGTGTCACCGAAACAGCAGGAAACCCAGGCTTTCGCCAGGGACATCGCCAGATATCTGGAGGATGCCCATGCAGCAAATAAATTCGACCAGCTGATTTTGCTTGCGGCCCCGACTTTTTTAGGCCTGCTGCGCAAGCAATTGTCCGACCAGGTGCTGAAGAAAATATTTTTCGAGTTGGACAAAAACCTTGTCACCCATGGTATCGACGCAATTCGCAAACATCTGCCGGAGTACTTTCCATCTCTTTAAGAGCAGGCTTGAAGGGGTCTTGGCGATTGGCTGATGGCTTGAAAAGGCAGACGATTATTGAAAATCTATAGAGTAGTTCCCGTCTATAAATGACGGGAACTACTCCGGCACAGGGAAGTGCCGGCATAATCAATGGCCATCAGCCATTGATTATGAAGAAAACAGCCAATCGCATTGGCAGTTTTCTTTCTATAAACAACCCAAGGATGGGTGTT
>JAJRWJ010000223.1 GCA_024276805.1 Gammaproteobacteria bacterium | reverse complement strand
TGTTTGACCGCCTCGTTGATCACGCCCAGCCCGGGTGCGGTCAGGATGATGTCCGCGGCTGCCCGCGCCGCATCGGTGGCGTTTTCCACGGCAATGCCACAGTCGGCTTTTTTCAGCGCCGGCGCATCGTTGACGCCGTCGCCGGTCATGCCGACGATATGGCCGCCTTTCTGCAACGTGTCCACGATGCGGTACTTGTCTTCCGGAACCACCTCGGCAAAGATTTCCACCGATTCGATCAAATCCACGATCGCCGCTTCCCGGGTATGCACGAACTCTCTTTCCAGCAGCCGGGTATCGTATAGTTGCTGAACCGTTTTCATGACATCCGCGGCAAATTCCTGCGCTGCCCGGTGTGAAATTTCGGGTTTCAGTTTCTGGTAGAATGCCGTTGTCAATATCTCTATCAAGCTCAGCAGTTCACTGCCGGCGGCGCCAAAAAACTGGCTGGAGCGCATCGCGCGCTGTTCCAGTCCCAGCAGCTGTCCCACTTCCCGGGCGATGGCGACATTGTCGCCGGTGATCATTTTTATCCTGATCCCGTTATTGCGCATCTCCTCGATGACCTGCAGAGAGTCTTCCCGGGGCGGGTCGTACAGCGGGATCAAGCCAAGCAAAACCAAGGGTGTATTTTCCGTTTTGCGGCCCACCGCGAGAGTACGATAGCCCTTGTCCGCCAGTTGCTGGACTTGTTCGGCTATTGCGGTCATTTTTTGTTCGGAAAGATCCGTCATTTGCAGCAATACCTGGGCGGCGCCTTTCATCGCGACAAAGCGTTCACCCTGTCGATCGATGACAGCCTCGGTACGTTTGCGAATCGGATCGAAGGAGATAAAATGCTGCTGACGACAGCTTTGCCAGTCCAGTTCCGGAAAATGCGCATCGATATAGGCAAAGATAGGCAATTCGATCGGATCCTGGTTTTCCGGTCTGGATGCCGCCGCGGCGTGCAGAAACAGTTCACGTTTGCTATAGCCGTCGAGAACTACCGGCGCAGCAACCTGCATCTCGTTTTTGGTCAGGGTGCCGGTTTTGTCGGCACAGAGCACATCGACCCCGGCCATTTCCTCGATGGCTGTCAGACGGCTGACGATCGCCTTGCTCTTTGCCAGGTTCAGGGCGCCGACCGCCATGGTTACCGAGAGTACCGCTGGCAGCGCGACGGGTATTGCCGCAACAGTCAATACCAAGGCGAAACGGGCAATTTCCATCAGGCTCTCATGACGGAAAACAGCCACGATGACGATCAGCACGACTAGAACAACAGTGATCAGGATCAGGAAATTGCCAATCTGGATCACCATTTTCTGAAAATGACTGCGTTCTTCCAGCTGCGCCTTGGCCACCAGCGATACCACACTCTGGAAAGTGGTGGCGCTGCCGGTATTGATAACGATGGCCCACATTTCACCCTGCTTGATGATGGTGTTGGCGTATCCTATGGCATCGACCTTTTTTGTGACCGGCAGCGATTCTCCGGTCAGCGAGGATTCATCGATCAGCAGGTAGTCTCCCTTGAGCAGTTGAATATCTGCTGGAACGATGTCGCCTATCTTCAGCCTGACGATGTCGCCAGGCGCCAGTTCCCTGACTGGGACGGTTTTCACGCTGCCTTGTCGCAGCACCGCCACTTCCCTTGCCATATGCGCCTTCAACGCCTTCAGGGCATTGAGGGCGCGGTGTTCCTGAAAAAAATCCAGGAAGGCATTGACCAGCAGCATGATGACGATGATGATGAAGTCTTCCCATTTGCCAACGATAACCGACAAAGTTGCTGCCACTTCGATCATCCAGGGAATCGGCCCCCAGAAACGCCTAAAAATCCGGTGCCACAAGGGTTCTTCCCGTTCCGATATCTCATTGCGGCCAAAGCTGGCTTGACGGTTTTTGACTTCCTCGTCGGTCAACCCCAGTTTCGGGTCGACCTGCAGCTGTTTCAGTGTTTCCTGAACGGACTGACTGGCGTAATCATCAGTTAATTTGCTCGTGGGCATCTGTGCTGTCGTTTGTGTGGGGCCATGCCAAAGCTGGCTGTATGCGTGGAGTCCTATGAGGTCAGCATCAGTATTTCAATTGCCATCCAGCAGGCCAGGATGGTCGCGAAAATCAGATGTATGATTACGGCGATGGAAAATTCCGTTTGTGGGTTGGTATCGGGAATGAAATGCTCCACGGCTCCCAGGAGTTTTTCACAGGCCTTGATTCTTTTTCGGATCAGTTGGCTGTAGAGTTCACTGTGATAGTCCAGCAGCCAGAAAAGAATGGTCATCAGCAGGCCGAAAGCGCCGGCAGCCGCATGATAGGGGTGCAGTCCGGCGATGCTGAAAGTTGCGGCTCCCGCTATCGCCGTCAGCGCCATGAAAACGGCAAAGCGCTGCAGCCGTAAAGTGACGGAAGCGCGGAAATCGGAGCAGGCCTGCCGATAGAGTTCCAGCAGAATTTCCGTGTCGGTTTTTTCTTCCGGGGTTGCATAATGCATAGCTAAGTCTCCAAATTATTGCGACTAATGCCTCTTGTGTAGATTGGCTTAAGCGATAGCGAAACCCAACGCTTGGGCTGCTATACTGTAGGCTTTGCCGAAGGGCTACAAAGCCGTTTTTTTCGCATTCAGCAAGCGCAGTCCATTGGCCACCACCAGCAGGGAAGCGCCCATATCCGCGGCAATGGCTTCCCACAGCGTGGCCATGCCGGCGAAGGCCAGAATGGCGACGGCAGCCTTCAGGGTCAGGGCGAAGACGATGTTCTGG
>JAJRWJ010000222.1 GCA_024276805.1 Gammaproteobacteria bacterium | reverse complement strand
TTTCTGGCGGCAGGCAATACATTGAAATAGCGGAGTGAATGCACTGTATTGGGCGGAACTTCCGTGAAACTGTCACTGCAGCGGGAGGGGGGTGCATCCTGGTGCAGATTGAAAACATACAGCCCTTTCAGTCGCTCCGGCGAATATTCGGCAATCACCACCGGGCCTTCGATGAAACGCTCCAGGGATTGGTAGATTTTCTGCATTTCCCGGGGTCGGAACTGGTTGCTGTTGCAAAGTGAAAAAAGCAGGATTTTTCCAAACAGCCTGTCGATGCTTTGCCGTTGCAAGTCTTCGGCGGCAGGGACCAGCGTAGCCAGCCGCATCTGTTCGGCAAGCTCATAAATCCGGTAGCAGGTCGCCCAGAAGCCGTCCTCTGGGCGCAAATAGGTCTCGGAAGTATAAAGGAGCACCAGGCCCATTGCCTGCAGCGCCCGGTACAACAGCAGAGCCTGCTGTTGCCTGTTCAGTTTTATTTGCCGATGCAGATAATATTCGAGCTGCTGCAGATAATTCTCCGCTAATTCCCGGAGGCAGTTGACCAGCAAATCCACATTGCCCCGTTGTTCCTCGCTGAAAGGGAAACCACTGTCAATAAATGTCGCTTCCAGAGGTTTTGAAAATTCCAGCAGCCGGGTATTGAGGAGTTCCAGGGAGGACAAATTAACCTGCCCTTTGTCCGGGCCGCCACGAAAAGCCCGCAGAATTTCAAGAATGGCCCTGCCGGACCGCCTGGCATCGTTCATGGGCAAGGCTTGCAGCCAGTCCGCCAGCGCCGCTTGGTCAGTCTGCAGCGGCAAATCACCACCTCTGCCTCCTGCCTTGGAATGAAACCTGGAGTCCAACATGATCCACCTGTTTTTTATCGATAATTTATTAGTCTTTCAGGATATTATCTCAACCTGCATCTGCTATACTTTGGCTAAGAACCCGGTTGGCTGTTTAAAGCATAGTATACTTCCCGGTTGCTATCGTAATTTATTTGCGCCTCGTTCCCGATCCAATGCAGCATCCGTTTTCCTCTGCTGGATGATTGTTTTTACAAGCATTTTCAATGCCATGAAAAAACCAAACGTTTAGGCATCAGACTCAAAATGGCGCCTCACCAGTCTCGATGCTAAAGCCTCACCTATAAGAAAGTGTTTAAAAGGATCTGAATATGGCTCTGATGAACAGGTTTTTGAAAACAAAAAAACAGCCATCTGCCACCCCCAGCCAGACAACGGAAGATCTTTCAGTAGAGCTTCTGAAACAGTTGATTCCGATCAGAAATCTCAGCGACGAGGAACTGGAATCCTTCGCCCTGGAAAACAAGGCGGAAGTACTGCCGGCAAAATCGCTGCTGTTCACTGCCGGAGACCCGATCGATGCCGTAGTGTTTTTATTGCGTGGCACCGTCAGCCTGATCGACAGTCAAGGCAATTGCCGCGACATCGAGGCGGAGACCCTGAAAGCAAAATTTCCACTTGCCAGCGGCATCAAACACATCACCACTGGCAAGGCAAAAACCCCAATCAGCATGTTGCGGGTTTCACCGAAAATCATGACCCTGGACAAGGCCAAAACGGAGCATGCCCGGCTGGATATCCCCAAACAGCTGGCGAACAGCCGCCTGCTGCAGGTTTTTTCGGAAAGTTATATGGATGACGAACTGGAAATCCCCACCCTGCCAAGGGTGGCAATTCAACTGCGCAAGGCAATGCAGAAGGATATCGGCATTGCCGAAGCGGTGGAAATCATTCAGCTCGATCCGGTTATCTCCGCGAAATTGATACAGGTGGCCAACTGCCCGCTGTATCTCACAGTCACTCCAGTCAAAACCTGTTTCGATGCGGTCAGCCGGATCGGTTTGCACGCCACCCGCAACCTGGTCACCAGCCTGAGTATCAAACACACCTTTACGCAAAAGTCACCGCTGATCGCCAAGTTCCTGGACAGGGTCTGGAAGCGCAGCATCTATATCTCCTGCATCAGCTATGTTCTGGCCTCCATCACCAGACAAATCAATCCGGAAGAAGCGCTGCTCGCAGGGCTGATCTGTGACATCGGTGCGGTGCCATTCCTCAATTTCGCCGCCAATTTGCCTGGCAGCTACTATACTGAACAGGACTTAACACAAGCGCTCCCGCATGTTTCCGGACCGGTCGGCTACACCATCCTGCGCAACTGGGACTTTCCCGAAGAATTTCTTGAAATCCCCCGCAACTCGACAGACTGGATGCACAGCGAGGGTGAGCAACTGACTTTGAATGATATCGTGCTGTTATCACGCATGCACAGCAAAATTGGCACGCCGGCCATGGCCGATCTGCCGGCCATCACATCTGTACCGGCGGCCAGCAAACTGGAGAAGGTTTCCCTGTCACCGGAAAACTCCCTGCATATTCTTTACGAAGCGAAAAGCAAAATTAATGAAGCCTTACAGGTTTTTTCCATTTGAATGCCTGTTCGACCTCACAATCCCTTACCGAAATCACCTTGATCCAATAATATTTACCATGTTCTGGCAAATTTTCAGCAAGAAATCCCCCCCCGGGAAGACACGAACGAACACTGGTGAAAAAACCAGCCCGGCAAAGCCTCGGATAACAGATACCGGGACAGACAGTAAAGCAGTCCGATTGCCCATACCACTGCTGAAAAAACTCATGCCAATCGGCCAGTTGAGCGAAGCGGAGCTCGGACAGCTGCGCATACATGACACACATTTTCCTGCTGGCAGCATTATTTTCAAAAATGCCGAGACATGCAATTTTCTTATTTATCTGCTCGAGGGAAGCGTCTATCTGGAAGCCGGCAATGGCTCCGGGTATGAAATCACTGCCGGCACATTGAAGGCGCTTTATCCCTTGTCCAATGGCGCCAGGCATAATATGACCGCTTTTGCACGCAGTCCGGCAACGGTTATGTATGTTCCGCAGCAGGCAATGCAGTTGGCCAATCGCCTGGAAGGCCTGTTGTTTACCGATGAAATCGGCATTCCTGAAAAGCTCCGGGACAACGAATTCTTTCTCCGTTTCTATCATAATTTCCGAAAAAGCAACCTGGAAATACCGACACTGCCTAATATATCGATCCGGCTGCAACAGGCGATGCAGAAGGACCCGGGCATCAATGAAATTGTCAAGATCGTCGAACTCGACCCGGTCATCGCGGCAAAACTGATTCAGGTCGCCAACAGTCCTTTCTTCCGTACCGCAAATCCGATAACCAGCTGCCACGGCGCGATCAACCGCCTGGGTCTCAACACCACGCGCAGCCTGGTGACCAGCATCGGCATGAGAAACCTGTTCCGCAGCAATAATAAAAATATCAACATCCGTTTTCAAAAATTGTGGGAACAAAGTGTTAGAATATCAGTTATCAGCTGCACACTGGCGTCATTGACCCGCAAGGCTGATCCCGGTGAAGCGCTGCTGGCCGGACTGGTACACAACATTGGCGCCTTGCCACTGCTTAAATTCGCTTCGGAACAGCCAGAAGATACCTATGACAGCAATGACCTGGACCGTTGTCTGCGCCATGCCCAGGGCATGATCGGAACATTTGTACTGAACAAGTGGGATTTCCCGCAGAGCCTGGAAAAAATCCCGGTCATTTGTGAAAACTGGTATTTTGACGACAACAGCGAATTCAATCTGGGAGACATCATCATACTGGCAAAATTCCACAGCCTGATGGGCAGCCAGGCCATATCGATGCTGCCGCCGATCAACACTCTTCCTGCCTTCCTGAAGCTGGGTGACAATACCCTGTCGGCGGATATGTCGCTACAGATTCTGCACGAAGCCAAACAACAAATTTCCGAAGCTATGTCTTTTTTCGCGGTCTGAATTATGAGCTGGTTCAATGCCTTGTTTACCCATCATCCCGAGCAGCAAAAAACACCTGGGCAGTCCGGGAATTCGCGGCGCGGTGCGGCCTCTGAAAGTGCGTCAAAAAAAAGCAACAATGTTGCTGCAGATACGCAAAAACCACCTCTGGAAATACTGCGTAACTTTGTACCCCTGCGCAATCTCGATGACGCCACAATTTCCTCACTCAGCTGCAGCATCGATACTTATCCTGCCGAAGCGGTTATTTTCACCCTGGGTGAAAAAGCCGCCGCCATCCCCTATTTACTGGATGGCGAAGTGGAAATACAGCCGGACAGCGACAGCCATTATGCCATCAGCGCCGGCACTACCGAAGCACATCTGCCACTCAACAGCGGTAAAAGATTCGGCGCAACGGCCCGCGCCAAAACAGACACGAAAATCCTGAATGTCGCAGCGGACCTGACCAGCTTGTGGACCGTGCAGCAGCAAGAGATCACCTGTGTCGAACTGATGGATATCGAGCTGCCCGAAGCAATCGGCGACAGCCGGTTCTTCAACAGCTTTGTCCAGGCATACCATGAAAACAAACTGCAGCTGCCTTCCCTGCCCAACGTCGCCCTGAAATTGAAAGAGGCCGTGGCTCACGATATTGGCGCTGCCGAGGCTGCGGAAATTATCCAGCTGGACGCCCCCATCGTCGGCAATCTGATCCAGGTTGCCAACAGCCCGCTGTATGCCCCGGTGGCGCCAATCACCAATTGCATCGACGCCGTGACCCGTCTGGGCATCAATGCCGCGCGCAACCTGGTGCTTGGCATCAGCCTGAAACAGTTGTTCAAGTGTCAGGACCGGCAACTGATGAAATCCATGCTTTCTCTCTGGAAAAACAGCGTCTATGTTTCCAGTCTGAGCTTTGTACTCGCCGATGAAAGCGGCTGTGTCAACCCGGAAGACGCCTTGCTGGCGGGACTGGTCTGTGACATCGGTATCGTCCCGCTGTTACATTTTACCGAACAATATCCTGAAAAACACCCGGACCTGAAACAGCTGCGCACCGCCATTCCCTATCTGCGCGGACCTGTCGGCTCACTGGTGCTGCACACCCTGGGTTTCACCGAAGAACTGACCCAGATACCCCATTTTACCGAAGACTGGTTTCACGACAGCGGCGATAAATTGACCATCATCGACATCGTCATTCTGGCCAAGCTGCACAGCCATATCGGCACAGGGAAGACCGGCAGCCTGCCGCACATCAATACCATCCCTGCCTACGCCAAGCTGAAAGATGGTAAACTGACCCCAGATTTTTCCCTCAATGTCCTGCACCAGGCAAACAAACGCATCAGTGCAGCGATGAATATCCTTGGTTGACATGAATCCTCTTCTCAGCGACAGTACCCTGCCATTATTTTCCAAAATCAAACCCGGGCACATCGAACCCGCCATCGATACGCTGTTACGCGAGGCGCGCAGCTGCGTTGCCGGACTGCTGGAGAGAAACTCCAGCTATACCTGGGACAACCTGATCGAACCCATCGCCGAAAGTGAAGACCGTCTGAACAAAGCCTGGTCACCGGTCAGCCACATGAATTCCGTGGTCAACAGCGAGGCCTTGCGCAACGCCTACAATGCCTGCCTGCCAAAGCTCAGCGAATATTCGACGGAAATGGGGCAAAACGAAAAGCTTTTCCTGGCTTATCGCGCCATTGCCGACAGTGATCGGTTCCAGACCCTGGACAACGCACAGCGCAAACTCATCGAAAACGCCCTGCGCGACTTCAAACTGTCCGGCGTGGATCTGGACAGCGCTAAAAAAGACCGCTTCAAGACCATCAGCCAGGAACTGTCCTGTCTTGCCAGCAAGTTCGAGGAAAACGTGCTGGATGCGACCAACGCCTGGAGCAAACACATTGATGACCCCGCATTGCTGAAAGGCCTTCCGGAAACCGCGCTGACCCTGGCGCGGCAGACAGCGCGGCAGAGGCATAAATCAGGCTGGCTGATCACCCTGGAATTCCCCTCCTATCTGGCGGTCATGACCTATGCGGACGACCGGAAATTACGTCAGGAAGTCTATACGGCGTTTTCCACGCGGGCTTCGGATCAGGGGCCACATGCCGGGCAATGGGACAACAGCGAAGTCATGGCCAGTATACTGGCGTTGAAGCATGAAATGGCGCAACTGCTGGGTTACGACAATTACGCAGAACTGTCTCTGGCCACGAAAATGGCGGAAAGCCCCAGACAGGTACTCGATTTTCTCAACGACCTGGCGGAACGATCCCTGCCACAGGCTCGCCGGGATCTCCAGGAACTGCGTCGTTTCGCTGCAGAAAATTACGCTGTCGACGATTTGCAGGCCTGGGATATCGGCTATTTTTCAGAAAAAATGCGACAGAAGCTTTTCCAGCTTTCCCAGGAAGAAGTCAAGGCCTATTTCCCCATCGACCGGGTTCTGCCGGGTCTGTTCAAGGTCGTCGAGCGCCTCTATGGCATGCACATCACCGAGCTGTATGACTTTGACAGCTGGCATCCCGAGGTGCGTTTTTTTGCCATTCATGACAGCGACAGACAGTTGCGCGGCCAGTTTTACATGGACCTCTATGCCCGTCCCAACAAGCGCGGCGGCGCCTGGATGGACGACTGCGTCAGCCGGAAAAAAAGTGCTTCACGAATTCAGACGCCGGTCGCCTATCTGACCTGTAATTTCAATCCCCCCAGCGGCGACATTCCCGCCCTGCTGGGCCATGATGATGTGATCACGCTGTTCCACGAATTTGGCCACGGCCTGCATCATATGCTCACGCTAATTGATTACCCGGGGGTATCCGGCATCAGCGGCGTCGAATGGGACGCCGTGGAGCTGCCCAGCCAGTTCATGGAAAACTGGTGCTGGGAACGTGAGGCGCTGGAGCTGATCTCCGGCCATTATCAGAGTGGCGCAAAGCTTCCCGATACATTGTTCGAAAAAATGCTCGCCGCGAAAAATTTTCAGTCCGGCATGCTGATGGTCAGGCAGCTGGAATTCAGCCTGTTCGACTTCCGCATTCACCATGAATACGATCCCCGGCAGGGCGACCGGATCTACCAGATTCTGCAGGAAGTCCGGGACCAGGTCGGTGTCGTCATTCCGCCGGACTTCAATCGCTTTGCCCACAGTTTTGCCCATATCTTCGCTGGCGGTTACGCGGCCGGTTATTACAGCTACAAATGGGCGGAAGTACTGTCCAGCGATGCCTTTTCGCTGTTCGAGGAAAAAGGTATTTTCGACCGGGAGACCGGACAGATCTTTCTGACCAATATCCTGGAAAAAGGCGGCAGTGAGAAGGCCATGGAATTGTTCATCAATTTTCGCGGCCGGGAGCCGGAGATCGATGCCCTGCTCAGGCACAACGGTATCGGTGAATGAAATACCGTGATCTGCGCGATTTTATCCGGCTGCTGGAAAAACAGGGCGAACTGATACGCATACGACAACCCGTCGACCCGGTGCTGGAAATCACTGAAATCTGCGATCGCACCCTCAAACGACAAGGCCCTGCGCTGCTCTTCGAAAACCCCAAGGGATCCGATGTGCCGCTGCTGGGCAACCTGTTTGGCACCGCCCATCGCGTCGCCCTGGGCATGGGCGCCGAGAGCGTGGACTGCCTGAGGGATATCGGCCATCTACTGGCCTACCTGAAAGAGCCGGAGCCGCCCAAGGGCATGCGTGACGCCTTCGACAAGCTGCCAATGTTCAAGCAGGTCCTGAACATGCCGGCAAAGATCGTCAAATCTCCTCCCTGTCAGGAAGTCGTACTGGGAGGCGACGACATCGATCTCGGCCGCTATCCCATTCAGACCTGCTGGCCGGAAGATGCCGGCCCCTTGATCACCTGGGCGCTGGTGATCACCCAGGGCCCCTATAAAGAACGTCAGAACCTGGGTATCTATCGCCAGCAGGTGATCGGCAGGAACAAAACCATCATGCGCTGGCTCGCGCACCGCGGTGGCGCCCTGGACTTCAAGGAATGGCAGGACAGCCATCCAGGTGAGCCTTTCCCTGTCGCCGTTGCCCTGGGCGCCGACCCGGCCACCATTCTGGCGGCGGTGACGCCCGTTCCCGATGCTCTTTCAGAGTACGCCTTCGCCGGACTGTTGCGCGGCAGCAAGACCGAGGTTGCCGAATGCCTGAGCAGCAAACTGCAGGTCCCCGCCAGTGCGGAAATCGTTCTGGAGGGCTTCATCTACCCCGGGGAAACCGCACCGGAAGGTCCTTTCGGCGACCATACCGGCTATTACAATGAAGTGGATGAATTTCCGGTTTTCACCATTGAAAAAATAACCCAGCGCAGCGCGCCGATCTATCACAGCACCTATACCGGTCGCCCTCCCGATGAACCGGCAATACTCGGCGTGGCTTTGAACGAAGTGTTCGTACCCATATTGCAAAAGCAGTTTCCGGAAATTGTCGATTTTTATCTGCCGCCGGAGGGCTGTTCCTATCGCATCGCCGTCATCAGCATGAAAAAACAGTATGCAGGACATGCCAAGCGGGTAATGCTGGGTACCTGGTCATTTTTGCGGCAATTCATGTATACGAAATTCGTTATCGTCACCGATGATGACGTCAACGTCCGGGACTGGCAGGATGTCATCTGGGCAATGACCACGCGCATGGATCCGGCGCGGGACATCACGCTGCTGGAAAACACCCCGATCGACTATCTGGATTTTGCTTCGCCGGTATCCGGACTGGGCTCGAAGGCCGGTTTCGACGCGACCAACAAATGGCCGGGAGAAACCAACAGGGAATGGGGGAAACCCATCACCATGAGCCGGGAGATTACCGACCGCATCGATGCGCTCTGGTCATCCCTGGGGATCTGATGCAGCTGTGAGCTGGAGCCGGGAAATCATGGCTAAGGCCGATCCTCCGGAAATTACACTCTTCGCATGTGGATTTTTAGCATTTCGGCGACCTATTTTCAGGGCAAGCGCATATAAATCGCTGTAAAAATAGCACCTTAGCTACCACCCGGATTCCGCGAGCTGCATCCGGGCTACGTTCGATTCAGGATTTACCGCTTTGTTCATGCCGATGAGCGCTGATTCCCGTAGCCCGGATGCAGCCTCAGTGGAATCCGGGAAAAGCCACCTCGACCCGCGGCTACGCTCATCACCTATGATAGTTCTCCTGATGGATTACCCTA
>JAJRWJ010000221.1 GCA_024276805.1 Gammaproteobacteria bacterium | reverse complement strand
TGGCCGTAGTGGTCGATGCTGCCATCGCCAGGGGGCAGTTTTCCGGAACGTCGGAAATACAGAAAAACAGTACCGGCTAGACGTCCTACGTTAATGCCGCATTCCGTTCGATATACCGCTGTCTCTTTTTTGGCGTTATTTTATCCAGCTCCAGCAGAATCAAACCATCGATGCAATCATTGAATTCGGGATCAATGTTGAAATCGATAAAACAACAGCCCTGGTCCACACACAGTTCCACATATTGCTTGTACAGAATGGGGACTTTCACTCCCAGTTTTTTCAGTTCTCTGGTCAGGATCTTAAAACTGTTTTTATACTCCTGGCTGAATTCTGCTTTGGCAAACGCCTTGTTTTTTGCCGAAATGACAAAAGGACTCCTGGCGCGGGCGAGTTTGCTTTGCGAAGCGAATTGTTGCTGGTAGAAAGCGATGATCACTTCCTTGGCCTGTTGCGGATAGGCGTTGCTGATGCTGACGGGACCGAACAGGTATTTTATTTGCGGCTGCTCGCGCAGATAGGCGCCAATTCCATACCAGAGATAATCCAGGCTGCGCTGTCCCCAGTACCTCGGCTGCACGAAACTGCGCCCCAGTTCGATGCTGTATGGCAGACAGGCCTGGAATTCATCCGTCAAATCGAACAGGCTGTTGGTATAGAAACCGTCCACGCCCAATGTGGGCATGATTTTATGGCCTTCGCCAATGCGGTAAGAGCCGACTATTTCCAGATCGTTGGCATCCCATAGCACCAAGTGGCTGTAGTAGACATCATATTTGTCCAGATCCAGCGCCCTCCCGGTGCCCTCTTCCACGGTCCTGAAGGTCAGTTCGCGCAGCCGCGCGATTTCCCGCATGACCGGGCAGTCGTCGCGATACCGATATAAAAAGATTTTTTTTCCATCCCGTGTTTCGCCCAGCAGCCGGGATTGATAGAGCGCTTTTTTCAGGGCCTTGCCGTCGACCGGATGGATTACGGTTTCGACGGTTTCGAACAGCGCCTTGGGTTTCTTTTTTCCCAGATTCAGCACATGCCGGCGAAATCGCTGGCTGAGTTCCTTGTTACCCAGATCACTGTCGGCAAAGGCGGCATGGGGAATGGGTGAACCCACCCTGAACTTGAGCTCCTGCTGTTTTTTGTTGAACATTTCCCGCACCAGCAACATTGTCCCAAGTGGTTTATAGAGCATGGATGCGCTATAGAAGAGGGCTGAATTGGCCGCCTTGATATGGATCGGCAATATCGGGCTGTGTGTCTTTCTGGCCAGTTTGAGAAAACCGCTCCGCCATTTGCCGTCGGCGATGCCCCTGGCGCTGACGCGCGAAACTTCACCGGCGGGAAATATGATCAGCGCCTCCTCGTTGTGCAACGCGGACGACATGTCTTTGTAGGCCTGTTTATGAAAAGTCTTGCCCGACAGAACATCCACCGGCAGGAAAATCGACTGCAGCGGCTGCATATGCGACAGGACACGATTGACGACGATGCGCACATCGGGACGCACCGAGCGGATCAGCTTCACCAGCGCCAGGCCATCCAGCGTGCCGACGGGGTGATTGGCAATGATGACCAGGCGGCCCTCGGCAGGGATATTGTTATAGGATTCGGCACTGAGCTGATAACTGTATTGAAAATGCTCGAGCAGCGTGTCGAGAAAGGCAAACCCGCGCAAATGCTGGTTTTTTTTGATGACCCGGTTGAAATCATCCTCATGCAGCAGTTTTTTCAGCACCTTGATGATCAGCTTTCTGTGTTTGCCGTCCTTCAGGTCAGGATAGGTTTCGGAGAGGATTTTCTCGACATCGATCGGTGTGATGGCATTGTTCATCTGTTCCATGACGCCGCATTGTAGCGGCGCCATGTGTCAGAATTGTGAAGGCCTTGCGCTCAACAATGGCATGCTGCTTTGGTGGGCTTGCGGGAACCGGAAGTATGAATCGCCAGTTTCATGACAACGTGGCTGCATACCATTGTTCGATGACATGCAACAGCCATTGCGGTTCATCCAGGGGCAAATCATGTCCTGCCGTGTCATGCTGCCGGTACTGGGTACCCCAGGCTTTGTGCATTTGCAGACTGCAGCGATAATCCACCAGTCGATCCGCCCTGCTGGCGACAACCAGTATGGGCTGCCGGGGATGCTCAGTGATACGGAATTGCGCCGCGGCCAGTAATTGATTGGCGGCGCTGCGACCGGTCACCGGACGCTGCCGCCGCCATTGCCGCCAGGTTTCGAGCAGTGCGCCGCATTGCCCATGACGGTTGGAGGTCAATTCCAGTATCCCCTGCTCCAAAGCGGATTTCCCACGGCAAAGCATCCTCATGATAGCGGGCCAGGATTGCCAGCGCAGTCTTTGGTAAAAAGGTGCAAAGGGCCGTACACTGGTGTTGATCAGAACCGCTGAGCTTATTTCATCGGGATACCGCGTCATCCAGTCCAGGGCGATCATCCCGCCCATCGACAGAGCCACCAGATCCAGGGACTGGCGGACATCGACCTGCTCGCGCAGGGCCTCGGTCATGGCCGGGATGCTGTCGGGACTGGTGAGGCGGTGCAGTTTGCCATTTCCGGGGATGTCCAGCGCCTGAATTGCGGCGCCGGGGAAGTGTTTCTGCAGCAGACCGGGGAAGGAACCCCAGTGCCGGGTTTCGCGCAACAGTCCGCGAATCAACAGGAAGCGGTGCTCAACGGCGGCCATGATACCAAAGTTCCAGAGCTTGCCGGCGCAGCTGTCGGACCAGGCTTTTTTGCAGCCATGTCTGATAGGAAAGCGCCGCATGCAGCAAAAACTCCATCAATACCAGATGCCCGCGCAGAACCCGGTTGATACGGTGCGGTTTCATCGGGTGGAACAGACCAAGCGTATTGCGCAGCTGCAGTGGATTTTTACGGATCCAGCGCCACGATCCCATCTCCAGGGTCAACGGAATGAAGATGTTGTCATGCTGCAATGAACATTGATACAGGTAATCCCATAGATCGCCGTGGGTCAGATAATGCTGGGACTGTGGCTCGAAGCGGTAGTTCTGGTAGGGATAGGTGCGTTGAAACAGTTGCCGCAGATAAAACACCTCGCCCAGATGTTCGATGGCATCGATACGGCTTTTGGCATAGGGAAACCAGATGTGGTTGTGGAATCCGAAGCCGGAATGGCAATCCAGCACCAGACTGAATGGCGCAGCAAGTACTTCATCCTGAATAAACCGACACAGTGCCTGTGCTTCCCCTTGCATCGGCTCGCCCTTCACGCCGCGGTACCAGGGCAATAACGGGGAAATCCGGTGCCCGCCTCCAAGCCAGACGGTTTTTTCGGCGCTGTCTACCGGCGCATTGCGCATCAGATCGACCCCCTGGCCATTGGCCCGGGTATGCTTGAGCATGCCGACCGGGTTCATCAGGGGCAGAACGTTGATGCGCACCTGTCGTAATACATCGACAAGACTGCGGTCCCATTGCTGGCGTTCCAGCAGCGTCGGCAGGAACGCCAGCACCACTTGCGTGCCAATCCGTTCCAAACCATGAATACCGCCGACGAAGGTGATGCAGGGTATGTGCGCGGCGCTGTTGCCCATGGTCAGTGCATATACCGGCAGGGTAGCTTTGTCTAAGGATATCTGGCAGAGAATGGTGCTGGAAAGACGGCCCTGATGGCGCTGAATCAACGCTTCAATCTGCTGAAGTTCCGGCAGTTCGACGGAATTTGTTTTGACGCCCATTTCCTGCGCCTCGCTCTGCTCGCCAAATGCGTCATTCTAACCAATTACCGTGCCTGAATTGTTACAGTTCCATGGCAATGGCGGCAATACCGGTGTTTTGCAGATATTCAATGACAGTCAGAAACTCCTTCCGAATAACTGAAAAAAGGGCAATGGATTGGTCAAGCAGGTTGTAAACCCGCCGAACCGGCAATGCTGTGCAGGCCGCAGCCGACCTTGAATTATCTGACAGCTAGGAACTGATCACTGGGCAAAAATCGATGTGCTTCCGGTTTGCCGGAAAACCGATGCCCTGGTGGCATCGGTTTTATTGGCACATCCCTGTGCCTGTAGAAAATACCGAACCGTTCAGAATACCCTCAAGCGACTTTTTTCAGTGCTTTTTTGGCTACTTTTGCAGCGGCTTTTTTGCTTGACGGCTTTTTCTTCAATGCGATTTTAGTCACTTTTTTCAGAACTGACTTTGCATCTTTCTTGGAAACGACCTTCTTGGAAACGGCTTTCTTGGTGATTTTGCTTGCTGCTTTTTTGACAGATTTTTTCTTGATCATTTTTGATTCCCTAAATATGGTTTATATAAATAACTTACTACTAATAGTAATAAGTTATAGTAATTGTAGGTCATTTATATTTACAAGGCAACCCAAATTATAGGATTGAGGTATAATTTATAGAGATTTTCAGTCTCTCGGGCAAAATGGCATGACATTCATCGAGTTTAAGAAATTGTTGCTGGACGCAGAAATCAGCTTGCCGAAGTTCAGCAAGCTGATCAAGGTCAGTGAAAAGAACCTTCAGGCCTATAAAAAAAAAGGCACGGTGCCCAATACCATCGCTGTGATAGCAAAATGTTTTGCCCAGTTGAACGACATGAATGTGGATTTTCGCTCGATGGTCGACGAGCTGGAGCTGGAAGCAAAAACCAAGAAAGGCGCGGGGTTTGCGAAGAAATCGAAACCTGACGAGCAAAAAACTGAAACCGGATAACCCTGCTTTTACATTCCGTTCGGGACAGGCCGGAGGACTGGCCGATGCAGCGTCAGAAAAAATGCCTGTACTGGCCATGCAAGCAATCGGGGCAAACGGCTCTTGCGTCGTTTTCCGGATGCTGCAATGCCAGCGGTATTGAACACCAAGCGCAAAGAATGCTGCAGACTATCCTGCGTGAACTTCGCGGGCCATCGAACTCACAGAAGAATCAGGGCGAGCGCATATAAATCGCTGTAAAAGTAGCACCTTAGCCTGCCACCCGGATTCCGCAAGCTGCATCCGGGCTACGTTCGATTCAGGATTTGCCTCTTTGTTCATGCCGATGGGCGCTGATTCCCGTTGCCCGGATGCAGCCTCAGCGGAATCCTGGAAAAGCCGCCTCGACCCGGCTACACTCATCACCTATGCTCCTGATGGATTACCATATCCTTTTGGTTTTTCATGATTTTATATGCGTTCGCCGTGACAGAAGAATATGTTTTGCCAGATCGACAACACCAGTTTCCCATCGATAACGGGAATGCTTTCCGGTGGCCCGATCAATCCCGCTTTTATATGCTCCGCATGTGAATTTTTAGCATTTCGGTGTGTCATTTTTTGTCTAGGGCAAGGCGAAAATCCGCCGCTGTAGCAGTCTACAGCAAGGTTTTTCAATGCAGCCATCGGCAAAAAATGGCTTATTGGGGTGTTAAAAATTGATGTGCGGAGAGTATAAATGTGCGTCACCATTTCCATCCTGCCTGTCGTGCAACCAGACGCCTTTGGGGATCAAGCGCCGCAACAGATCGACGACATCGGCCTGCACGCTTGCATCCCGATTCTCCTGAATCATGATCGCGGCAGTCGCCCCCTGGGCATAGACATTCAGCAGGCCATTTTCGATGCCGCTCTCGGCCAGACACTTTTCAACCTGTGTCGTGATGTCGATCAGCTGTTCACGCTTGCTTGAGGATATTTCAAAAGCATACATGAAAACTCGTTCTGGTTGTCGTGGCTTCAGGGAACACTGTCGAGGCCCTTCCCTATGACACTTGCAGTGCCGCCAGGGCGCTGTCGTAGTCCGGCTCTTCGGTGACTTCTCCGACCAGCTCCGTGTAGACGACATTGTCGTTTTCATCGATGATCACGACGGCGCGGGTAGTCAAACCAGCCAGAATACTGTCGACAATCTCGACACCATAGTCTTCGGCAAAGCCGGAGCGGAAAGTCGACAGCGGGATGACACCCTTGAGCCCCTCGGTGGTGCAAAATCGCGACTGGGCAAAGGGCAGATCCGCGGAAACCATGCACACCACGGTATTGGTCAGGCCTGCCGCCTTTTCGTTGAACTTCCTGGCGGAAGCCGCGCACACGGGGGTATCCAGGCTGGGAACGATATTCAGTACTTTCTTTTTGCCGGCATAGCTGGCCAGGCTGACTTCCTGCAGTTTGCCATCGACCAGTTTGAAATCCGGCGCTTTGCCGCCAACGGCAGGCAGCTCGCCAGAGGTATGCAGGGCTTTGCCCTGAAAGGTGATTGTCGCCATTTTGCTTTCCTTTTTGCTGATGATTGCTTCTACTTGGTCGAATTATTCACTGCAGGGCACGCAGTACACACCCTCGCCGCCATTGAATCAAAAAATCTCCAATATACGACAGCAGTGCACTCTATGGTTTCCTGAAAAACAGCCAAAGCTATTTTACTCCTGTTGCCAGCTTGACTTGATGGCAATGACCGGCACACCCTGCGAATATGTGAAATGCTTGCCGTTCGGGGCATTGGTCTGTCGTAACCCGGTCACTTTTTGCGTTTCTTCAGATGCTTCATCATGCGTTTGCGCTTGTGTACCTGCCGCGGTGTCAGGGTGTTTTTCTGTCCCTGGAAGGGATTGGCACTGGAGCGGAATTCAATGCGTATCGGTGTGCCGTACAGCCCCAGTTGCTCCCGGTAAAAATTGCTCAAGTAGCGTTTGTAGGATTGCGGCAGGGCATCGGTCTGGTTGCCGTGAATGATCACGATCGGTGGATTGTGTCCACCCTGATGGGCATATTTCAGCTTGATGCGGCGGCCGCGAACCAGGGGTGGCTGATGACCTACTACCGCCTCTTGCAGGATACGGCTCAATTCCGGGGTCGACATGTCCACCATAGCGGCGTCGTACAACTTGTGCACGACGTCGAACAACACTCCGACGCCGCTGCCGTGCAGTGCGGATATCGGCATTTTTTTGGCAAAATTCAGAAACGGCAGTTTGACATCGATCTGCCGTCTGACAGTCTCTTTCTGTTCGCTGCTCAGGCCGTCCCATTTGTTCAGTCCGATGATCAATGCCCTGCCTGCTTCCAAAACCAGTCCCAGCAGATTGGCGTCCTGGTCGGTGACGCCTTCGCTGGCGTCGATCAGATAGATGACTACATGGGCCTTTTCTATCGCCTGCAGGGATTTGATGACACTGAATTTTTCGATGGCTTCGGATACCCGGGCGCGGCGCCGCATGCCCGCCGTATCGATCAGCGTGAACAGCCTGCCGTCCCGCTCGAAGGGAATGAAAATACTGTCCCGGGTAGTTCCCGGCTGATCATAGACCACCACCCGCTGCTCGCCCAGCAGTCTGTTCACCAATGTGGATTTGCCGACATTGGGCCGGCCAATGACCGCGATCGCAATACCCTGATCCTGCTGTTCCTCGACCTCGGCCGTTTCCGGCAACAATCGATCGACCCTGGCCAGCAGCTCCAGCACCCCCCGGCCGTGGCTGGCAGCGATCTGCACCGGTTCGCCCAGGCCCAGAGAATGAAATTCGACCGTGGCCAGCTCGGCATTGATGCCATCGACCTTGTTGATTACCAGGACCACTGGCTTGTTCAGCGCCCTGAGCATCTGCGCGATGTTCTGATCCGCACTGCACAGTCCTTCCCGCGCATCCACCAGAAAAAAAATGACATGGGCTTCCTGCAGGGCGATTTGTACCTGTTCCATGGCGAATGCCTCGATTTCATTACCATCTTCGGCAATGCCCCCGGTATCGACCAGTATGCAGTCCCTGCCGCCCCGTTTGATTCGCCCATACTGCCGGTCGCGGGTCAACCCCGGAAAATCCGCGACCAGGGCATCCCGGCTGCGGGTCAGATAGTTGAACAACGTGGATTTACCTACATTGGGTCTTCCGACCAGAGCGATTACCGGCAGCATCATATCACTCCGCCTGTACCCGCAATGCCGACAACGTACCATCGGTGGCATACACATAGACGATATCATCGACCACCACCGGCTGGGCGGTGATGGCTTCGTCGGTGATGCGGATACGACCCAGTTGCCGGCCGTCGTCATCGGCCAGCCAGTGCACATAGCCTTCGAAATCACCGACGACCACATAATTCTGATAGACGGCTGGAGCGGTCAGGCGCCTTTCATGCAGTTCCTTCTGTTTCCACAAGGCCCTGCCGCTGCGCTGATCTATCTGCCAGATGTCGCTCACCGAATCCGTCAGATACAGATAACGCCAGTCGTAAGCCATGCCGGCAGAGGAGGAAATATCCTCATTGCGCCACAACACATCGCCATCGAGCGCGAACACCGCTCCGGTGCCACTCTGATAGCTGGAGATATAGATGACATCGTCATTGACCACCGGATTCACCCCCAGATCGACCAGCCGCTCGATTTCCGAACGCCCCTTGGGAATGGCGATACTGGCTTCCCAGATATGTTTGCCATCGGTCAATTGCAGGGCGATCAGCTTGCCATTGGCATAACCGGCGATCACCATGCCATTATCGATGACCGGCGTCCCTTCGCCGCGAATACTCAAAATAGGTACGTTTCTTTCATAGCTCCACAATTCCCCGCCATCATCGGCATTCAGTGCGAACATCTTGCCGTCTACGGTACGCACGATCACCGTGTCCTGGTACAGCACCGGAACTGAAAGCACTTCGCTGGATACCGTGACCCGCCACAGCAATTCCCCTCTTTCAAGACTGAATGCCACAACCTGTGCGTCGCTGCAGCCGACGACGACTAGATCCCCACCCACGCCCGGCCCGGCGGCAACCGGTAACTGGCTGTCGTTTTCCCACAGCAGGTCTCCATCGTTGCGATCCATGGCCACTATCAGTCCTTTACGATCTGCGGCAATGATTTTGTCGCCGCTGACCGCCGGCACCAGATTGATAAACAATTCATCGGAGCCATCACCGACGCTTTCCTTCCATAGTTTTTCAATTTTTATTTCCGCCTGATATTCCGTCAATTCGTTGGGCGGCGCGGTATTGTCTTCGCCGCCAGCGATCGAGTCGGCCAGATCACCAATCAATTCCCCCGTAGACTGCAGGACCGTACAGGCAGTCATGTGCAGACTCAGCAAACAAACACCTGTCAGTGCAGCAGCTTTTTTTAATCGGCGGGCAGAAAAATACGGACCAGCCTGAAATGTTTTCAAAAGCAATTTAATCAATCATCAATATCGAATCAGGTACAGCGGTAATCATATTTACTCGCTGCTTTCGACGATTTCCGGCGCGGTCAGATCATCCAGCTTGAATTGCAGCAACGGCATGGCCAGACCGCTGCTCAAGGCCTGTTGATAAGCGGTGCGCGCCTCTCCAGGGCGATCCATGGCCACATACAGATCCCCTTTCAATTCTTCATAGAGCGGGGCGAAATTTTCCGAACTGCCCGGCGCCTTTTCGGCGATCAACTGCAGGCCCTGTTCGTATGCGCCGGTTGCCAGCAACAGCTGCACCCGGCGCAGGTTGACCACATGGACCAGTTCGTCGGGAACCTGATCGGCAACCTGCTGCAGCGTTTCTCTGGCGGCCTGCAAATTATCCTGCTCCACCTGTGTTTTTGCCTGAAGCAGTGCGGCATAAGCGGCATAAGCCGTCCCGCCATAGTCTCGTCCAAGACGCTCACTGATCTTTTCGGCGGATTCAAATTTCCGCTCATTGACCGCGGCAACCAGCTGCTGGTACAACGCCGAAGCCTGCAGGGCCTCATCCTTTTGATAACTTTGCCACAAATTCCATCCGACAATCACCACCAGAGCGATCAACGCTCCGGTAATGGCGGACTGGCCATTCGCTTTCCACCATCTTTTCAGGGCGGCAATCTGCTCTTCTTCAGAATCGTAAATTTCCACTGTCACTCTCTATAGGGTTTGGGTTCGATAAATTTTTTGGCGCCATTGCA
>JAJRWJ010000220.1 GCA_024276805.1 Gammaproteobacteria bacterium | reverse complement strand
GTCGCCACCTATGTCCCCGCTGATGAGGCCATGCATGACACCAAGGAGATCGCCGAAAGTCTGATCCACTGCGCTGACGATGCCTTGTACCAGGCCAAACACAGCGGCCGCGATCGGGTGATCTGCAGTGGCATCATATCCGACAACAGGCAGCGTGCCAGCAAAAAGGCCATCTGAGACTTTTCAGCCAGCCAACTGCGGCTGTTACCAACACTGACGAGATTTACAGCACAGAGAGCACAGAGTCTTCCTGCAAGAAAGAGCGTTATGTAATTGATGGAACAGGCCTGTTCACAAGGAAGCATTGCAAGCCGGAGAGTAAAATTGACGCTGTTTGGTGGATGGCGCTTCGCTTGTCCACCCTACATTGAAACCCCGATACGCATTGCGTGGGCCGGATAAGCGCAGCGCATCCGGTAAAATGCCGGGGGCCACAGCCATTCCCCTGGCAGTCGGGACGAATGCGGCGCATCCTCGATCCTGATTATTTGATTAGTAGAGCCGTCAGGCAAACTGCTCCGCAATCTGCGCCTGAATCTGTTCCGCCTTCTCCCTGCGGTGTTCGGCATCGCGAATGGGCCGGCCGACGACAATATAATCCGCGCCGTTCTGAAAAGCCTGCGCGACGCTGACCACCCGCTTCTGATCGTCTTCTTCCCGGTTGTCCACCGGACGGATGCCCGGCGTGATCACCAGCAGACGGTCATTCAGATATTCCCGCAGCATGGCCACTTCCAGTCCCGATGAAACCACGCCGTCACAGCCGATTTCCAGCGCCCTGCGGGCCCGGGACAGCACCAGTTCCTTGACATCGCACTGGAAGCCCAGGTCGTCCAGATCGCCCCGGTCGAGACTGGTCAGCGCGGTAACCGCCAGGACTTTCAGCTGGCCCTTTTCCCTGGCAGCGGCGGCCATGACCGCGTCGTTGCCATGGATGGTCGCCAGATCCACACCTCTGCCGCTCAATGCCCGGATGGCCCGGCCCACCGTGGCCGGGACATCGAAAAACTTCAGATCCACGAAGACCTTCTTGCCGTGTTGCTTCAACCATTCGATAAAGGCGAAATAATCCCCGGCCATGAACAGCTCCATGCCGACCTTGTAGAAAATCACCGCGTCGCCGAGTTCTTCCACCAGCGCTTTCGCATCCGCTATGCTGGGCACATCCAGGGCCATGATCAGGCGTTCGCGGTTGGGAATGGCTTTGCTGGAGAGAAAATTCTGGGTCATGGGTTTGTTACCATTTATTTATCAGGGTGCGCACAGTCGCTTGCAGCTCTTGATTTTATCCTGCTGACAGCTGGCTGAGGGTTTAAAATCAGAATAATGCTGCAAACAGTGTCCATTTTACCGGAACTGATCGTGCAGGTGAATGGTAGAATATCCAGTTGTTTCCGAACAACCACATGACATGGCATCGACACTGATACAAATGGCGATTCTGATTGGCTGCGGCGCCATCTGGCGACTGCTGCGGCCGGCTGGATTGACCGCGGAGCAGACCCGGCTGGTACTGACCACGCTGGTCTATTATCTGCTGCTGCCGGCACTGGTTATTCATGTCCTGTCGCAGGCCGACATCGGTGGGCAATCCCTGCAATTTACCATATTTGGTATCGCCAGCATCAGTTTTGCCATTGTCCTGTCCTGGACCATCGGACGCCTGGCCCGCTTTGGCAACGCCCAGCTGGGGGCGGTGATTCTGGCGGCTTCCTTCCCCAATGTCACCTATCTCGGACTGCCGGTACTGGAGCAGACCTTCGGAACCTGGGCCAGATCGGTGGCAATTCAGCTGGATTTGTTTTCCGCAGGCCCCTTTCTGTTTACCGTCGGCATCATGATAGCCAGGTATTATGGCGAACAGAGCCGCAACGATCAGCAGCCCTTCTGGACTTTTTTGAATGCGCCGCCATTCTGGGCGGCGGCGCTCGCGGTACTGATCAACGTCAACCAGCTGACCATTCCCGACTGGGGCCTGGGCGTGCTCGAGCGATTGTCCAATGGCGTCGTGCCGTTGATGCTGTTTTCTCTGGGGTTGGCATTGAACTGGCAGGCGCTGAACCGGTCCAATGTGCCCTATGTGTTGCCGGTGATTCTGGTGAAACTGCTGTTGATGCCGCTGTTCGCGTTTTTTTTCATCGAACATCTGCAGTTGCAGGGCGAACGAAAAATCGCCTCGGTACTGGAAATGGCCATGCCCAGCATGGTGCTGGGCATCGTGTTCTGCGATCGCTACCGCCTGGATTCCTCGCTGTATGCGATGGCCGTGACCCTGACCACGATGCTGAGCCTGCTGACCCTGCCTTTCTGGTATGACCTGATGAGCAAATGAAGCATGCCGCCGAACGTTGAAATATTTTCCCAGGGCGAAGAACTGGTCAGAGGGCAGGTCGTCGACAGCAATGCCGCTTGGCTTTCCGAACAACTGGTCGGAATAGGGCTGCCGGTAAGGCGGCACAGCACGGTTGGCGATAACCTGACAGACCTGATTGCGTTGCTCGTGGAAATTGCCCAACGGGCGGATTGCTGTATCTGCACCGGTGGACTGGGACCGACGGTCGATGACTTGACGGCAGAAGCAGTCGCCACAGCCTTCGACCTGCCGCTGGAATTCGATTCACAGGCCTACCAACAAATTGCCGCCTGGTTTCAGCGGCGCAATCGGCCCATGCCGGAAAGCAACCGCAAACAGGCCATGCTTCCGCGCGGCTCGATACGCCTGGACAATCACTGGGGAACGGCGCCGGGATTCGCCCTGCAGCAGGGACGCTGCTGGTTTGCCTTCGTGCCCGGCGTTCCCTATGAAATGCGCCAGCTGTTCCGGGAAAGCATCCTGCCTCGGTTGCAGAGTCGTTACCAATGCCAACCGGAGAAGCAGGTGGTGATCAAGACCGTCGGTATCGGCGAATCGGATATTCAGCAACGCCTGGCGGATATCGACTTCCCGGAAGGAATACAGCTGGGGTTTCGTGCGGGCAGTGACGAGATACAGACGAAATTGCTGTTTCCGGCCGCTTGTCCCGATGCGGAGATCGAAATCTTCACCCGCAAGGTCGTGCAGCAACTTGGCGATGTGGTGTTTCTGGTCGAAGGTCTGACCGGTGAGACCGGCACATTGGTGACGGTGGTCGGTGACCTGTTGCGACAGCGGGGAAAAAACCTGGCACTGTTCGAAACCCTCAGCCACGGACTGCTGGCCAGCAAATGCCTGGGCCAGGACTGGCTGAAGGCAAGTCTGGTCGCGCCAGGACAGGAATTTGTCCGGCAGAATGCCGGGCAGGCCGCAGAACGGCTGGCCAGTGTGTCCGGAGGACCGGGCAGGGCCGGTTATGTTCTGGTGCAGTTGTGTCAGGACTGCGGCCAGGATCCGGCAGATGTAAAGAGCGCGGTAACGCTGGAAAACATTCTGTTTGTCGACGGGGAAGCGCGCTACCGTCAGCAGATTCGCGTATCCGGAACTTTAAAGCGTAAACAGAACCAGGCCGCCATCCGGGCGCTGGATTTTATTCGCCGCAGTTTGCTGCAAGAAACCGATTGAAAAAACATGCCATTGATCCGACTGAAAAACCTGTCCATTGCTTTTGGTGTTCACAACCTGCTGGAGCATGCCGAATTCCAGCTCGATGCCGGTGAGCGGGTCGGCCTGCTGGGGCGCAACGGCGAGGGTAAATCCACGCTGCTGAAGATCATTGCCGGAGAAATCCCTGCCGACAGCGGCGAGGTCTGGCGCAAACCGGAACTGAAGCTGTCATGGCTGGAACAGGCTCCAGAGCTACCGCCGCATAGCAGTGTCTACGAAGCGGTCGCCGATGGTCTGGGCGAGCTGGGAGCGTTGCTGAAGCGCTACCACGTTCTGTCCCAGGCCATGGGCGGTCAGGATGCCGGGCAGCTGCAGGAACTGGGGGAACTGCAACACCGTCTGGAAGCATTGCATGGCTGGCAGACTCAGCAGCGTGTGGAAAATGTCCTGAGCCGCCTGCAACTGCCGGCCGACAGCAGGATTGGGGAATTGTCCGGTGGCTGGCTGCGCCGCGTGGCGCTGGCCAGGGCGCTGGTCATCGAACCGGAAGTATTACTGCTGGATGAACCGACCAACCACCTGGACCTTGAGAGCATCGCCTGGCTGGAAGAGCAGTTGTTGAATTTCCAGGGAGCCTTGCTGTTCATTACCCATGACCGCGCCTTTCTGCAGAAGCTGGCCACCCGGATCGTCGATCTGGATCGGGGCAGGCTGGTCTCCTGGCCGGGTGGCTATGCAGACTATCTGCGGCGCAAGGCGGCAGCATTGGCCGAAGAGGAAAAGCAGAATGCCCTGTTCGACAAGAAACTGGCCCAGGAAGAGGTCTGGATAAGGCAAGGCATCAAGGCCCGCCGCACGCGCAACGAAGGCCGGGTCAGGGCGTTGCGGAAACTGCGCGCGGAGAGAGCGCAGCGCCGTCAGTAGCAGGGCGCCACCAGGCTGGAAATGACTCGCGGGGAAAGCTCCGGGAAAAAAGTCATCAGCGCCAGGGATATCAGTTTCGCCTACCAGGGAACGCCCATTGTCGAGCATTTTTCCATCACCATACAGCGCGGCGACAAGATTGGCCTGATCGGACCCAATGGCGCAGGCAAGACCACATTGCTGCGCCTGCTGCTGCAGGAACTGGAGCCGGACAGCGGTCGCGTGGAACTGGGTACGCGGCTGCAGGTCGCCTATTTCGACCAACTCAGGGAACAGCTGGATCCTGAAGCCACCGTGGCTGATAGCGTCGCCGACGGCAGCGATTTCATCGATATGGCCGGCGGAAGACGTCATGTCATGTCCTATCTGAGTGATTTTCTGTTCGCCCCGGCAAGGGCCAGATCGCCGGTAAAGAGCCTGTCCGGCGGTGAACGCAACCGCTTGCTGCTGGCCAGACTGTTCACCCAGCCGGCCAATCTGATCGTCATGGACGAACCGACCAACGACCTCGATCTGGAAACCCTGGAAATTCTGGAGCAACGTCTGGTCGACTATGACGGCACGCTGCTGCTGGTCAGCCACGACCGGGCCTTCCTGGACAATGTCGTGACCAGCATCCTGGTGTTTCAGGGGCAGGGGCGCATCGAAGAATTCGTCGGAGGCTATGCAGACTGGGC
>JAJRWJ010000219.1 GCA_024276805.1 Gammaproteobacteria bacterium | reverse complement strand
AGCAGCTCGGTTTCCGGTCGTGGAATCAATACATCGGGGGTGACGATGAATTCCCGTGACCAGAATTCCCGGCTGCCGGTCAGGTAAGCTATGGGCTGGCCGGCATGGCGCTGCGACAGCAGCTGCTGGAAGCGTTGTTGCAGCTCCGGGAGCAGCGGGCGCTCCGGCCAGGTGCGCAGATAGGAACGCTGTTTTCCAAGGACAAAGCACAACAGCACTTCGGCATCGAGTGCTGCACAATCGCAACGCCCGGAGAGCAATTCGCGGCCGTGGCGCAAGACGTCCGCAATGCTGGCTGTTTCGGGGAGATCGCGGGAATTTTCTGGCGCGCCTGGAAACGACTGTTTTCCAGCCGGGGATTTGCCATGCAGGCCAGCCCGCAGGGTCTTTCCGAAGTTGGAAGCGCTGCCAGTCATGTTCTTTCTGCTCATTGGGATGACAATTGCATCAACAATTCAGCCTGATGCTCATTGATCAACGGTTCGATGATGTGGTCGAGACCGCCCTGTAATATCTCGTCCAGCTTGTACAGGGTCAGGTTGATGCGGTGATCGGTAATCCGGCCCTGCGGAAAATTGTAGGTACGGATGCGTTCCGAGCGGTCACCGCTGCCGACCTGTAATTTACGCGCCGCCGCCTGCTCGGAATCCAGTTTTTCCTGTTCCGCGGACAGCAGCCTGGCTTGCAGCAGGGACATGGCGCGGGCACGATTTTTATGCTGCGAGCGTTCGTCCTGGCATTCCACGACGATGCCGCTGGGCAGATGGGTGATGCGGATCGCGGAATCGGTCTTATTGACATGCTGGCCGCCGGCGCCGGAAGCACGAAAGGTGTCGATGCGCAGGTCGGCTGGATTGATATCGATGGCATCCACTTCCTCCGCTTCCGGCATGATCGCGACGGTACAGGCGGAAGTGTGAATTCTGCCTTGCGATTCGGTTTCCGGAACCCGCTGCACGCGATGCGTACCGGCTTCGAATTTCAGCCGGGAATAGACATCCTGACCGGATACCCGCAAAATGATCTCTTTGTAGCCGCCGTGCTCCCCGCGGTTTTCGCTGATGGTTTCGATTTTCCAGCCTTTGTTCTCCGCATAGCGGTGATACATGCGCGCCAGGTCCCCGGCAAAGATGGCGGCTTCCGCACCGCCGGTGCCGGCGCGTATTTCCAGGTAAATGTTGCGATTGTCATTGGGGTCTGTGGGCAGCAGCAGTATCTGCAGCTGCTGCTGCATCTGCTGCAGCCGGGCTTCCGCCTGGGACGCCTCCTCTCTGGCCATTTGTCTGAGTTCGGGGTCCTCGTCGCTGGCGAGATCCCTGGCGGCATCGAGCTCCTCGTGTATATGCTGATAGCTTTCGTAGCAGTCGACGATCGGGTCGAGCTGGGCATATTCCCGGCTCAAGGCGCGATATCTGTTCTGATCGTTCTGGGTTTCCGGTTCGGAAAGCAATGCGGCTATTTCAGCGTAGCGTTCCGACAGATTGTCTAATTTATGTTTTATCGAGGCTTTCATTGGGGGTCTTGCAATTTGAATATTTCTCGTGCGGCGGCAATCAGGTCATGCCTTTCGCTGGCTCCAGCCTGTCTGATTTGCGTGCTCGGGGTGTGCAGCAGCTTGTTGGTCAGGTTGTGGGCCAGCCGGGTAAGAACCTGTTCGGCAGGCATGCCTCTGCGCAGCATGGCCATTGCTTTGACCAGCGCTTCATCCCGGGATTGCTGGGCCTGCTGGCGAAAATCGATGATTGTCGACTGGGCGTTCTGAGAGCGCAGCCAGTCAAGAAAATGCTCCGCTTCGGTGGCGATGATTTCTTCCGCCTGTTCGGCTGCTTCACGACGGGAATTGAGACCTTCATTGACGGTATGCCGTAAATCATCGACAGTATAGAGGTAAATGTCATCCAATTGTTCCACTTCTGGTTCAATATCGCGGGGCACGGCCAGATCGACCATGAACATCGGTTTGTGCCGGCGTTTTTTTATGGCGCTTTCCACCAGGCCCTTGCCAAGTATTGGCAGCTGGCTGGCCGTGGAAGAGACGACGATATCCGCTTCCGCCAGATGGCTGGGCAGTTCCGACAGGGCGATCGCATAGCCGTTGAATTGCGCCGCCAGCGCATGGGCCTTGTCGAAAGTACGATTGGCGATGATAATGCGTTTGATGCCCTGCTGGTACAGGTGTCTGGCGGTCAGCTCGATGGTTTCGCCGGCGCCGATCAGGATGACGGTCTGTTCACTGAGTTGGTCGAAGATCTGCTGGGCCAGTCGCACCGCGGCAAATGCGACGGAAACCGGGCTGGAGCCTATCGCTGTATCGGTGCGGACTTTTTTGGCGGCGGAGAAAGTGTGCTGAAACAGTTTTCCCAGATATTTGCCAAGAGTGCCGGCGGCGCAGGCCTGCTGATAGGCGGTTTTCATCTGACCGAGAATTTGTGGTTCTCCGAGGATCATCGAATCCAGTCCGCTGGCGACCCGGAACATATGCCGGATCAGCTGTCCATCCATGTGGCTGTAGAGATAGGGGGTGAATTCGCTGGCATCGATATGGCGATTGTTGGCGATCCAGTCGATGACGACTTGCTGGTTGTTGTTTTCCAACTGGCAATAGAATTCGGTGCGGTTGCAGGTGGAAAGGATGGCGGCTTCGGTGATCTCCTTGAGGCGCGATAATTCCTGCAGGGAAATGCTCAATATTTCACTGGGGAAAGCCAGGCGTTCGCGGATCACCAGCGGTGCGTCATGGTAATTGATGCCTAAAGCAAGAAGCGTCATGGCGGGTTCAATGGCTGCTGTTTGGTTTGCGCATAACCTTATATTCTAAGGAAAATACCGGGCCAAGCCAAATACAATGCAATCAACTGTCCGATTTTACAGATTTTTCTGCTAATCTATTAGGGATTCGCTGGTGCCGGGGAGGGGTTTTTGATGAAATTATACTCTCCGCATGTGAATTTTTTGCATTTCGGGGTGTCATTTTTAGTCAAGGACAAGGCGAAAAACCTTGCTGTAGCCATTCTACAGCAAGGTTTTTCAACGCGGCCACCGGCAAAAAAGGACTCAATAACGCTAATGAGATGTGCAAAGAGTATATCTGTCCTGGATGACAGGTTTGGCGTTTTTCTGT
>JAJRWJ010000218.1 GCA_024276805.1 Gammaproteobacteria bacterium | reverse complement strand
CCTCGGCAATCGAGCCGAGAATGATCGACCGGTGGGAAATGGATTTATCGCCGGGAACCCGGGCCTCGCCGTGCAACTCACCACCCGGCTGCACTTGAAATGTTATCGCTTTGGACATAGTTAATTTTCGATTTGATCAAGGAAGCGCTGCCGCGCCTGGTTAGCATAAGTAAACAGTTCGAACAGCTGCCGGCTGTCCCGATTCTCCAGCATCCGGACAACTCCCCCCAGTTGTTCCTGCATCTCCTCCAGCAGCGGTATGATCTCCTCGCTGTTGGCCAGGCAGATATCCCGCCACATGGTGGGATCGCTGGAGGCAATGCGGGTGAAATCCTTGAAGCCACCGGCGGCATACTGGAATATTTCGATCTGTTCGTCTTTTTTCCCCAGCATTTCCACCAGGCAGAATGCCAGGATATGGGGGATGTGACTGGTAGCAGCCAAAACCGCATCGTGATGATCGGCCTGCATCGAGGCCACCGACGCGCCCAGCAACTCCCAAAACTGTTGCACAGCAGCCAGTGCCTGGAGCGAATTGTTCGGCTGTGGCGTAATGATCAGGCGCTTGTTCTGGAAAAGATCGGCATCTGCGGCATCCACGCCGCTGTTTTCGGAACCGGCAATGGGATGCGCCGGAACGAAATTCGCCGGCAGTTCACCGAACACTTTTTTGGCCGCCAAAATGACGCTGCCCTTGGTGCTTCCGGTATCGGTATAGACGGCCGTCGCGGACCAGTGCATTTTCAGATCTGACAGCACTGTCTCGATAGCGCCCACCGGCGTCGCGATGACGATGTAGTCAGCATTCTGCACCGCCTTGCCGACATCGAAACAGAATGCGTCGACGATGCCCAGCTGTTTCGCCCGCTGCAGGTTCTCCTGGTCCTCCTGTCTGCCAAGCGCAACAATCTGCGCGCAGAGGCGGCGTTTGCGCGCGGCACTGGCCACGGAGCCGCCGATCAGGCCGGCACCGATGATGCAGAGTTTATCGAACATCATTCAGGACAGCCCGCAGTGCATCGAGAAAAAACAGATTCTCCTGCTGTCTGCCAATGCTGATACGCAAATGATTGGGCAGCTGGTAATTCGCCACCGGCCTGACGATCACACCGCGTTGCAGCAGGGCCTGATAAACAGGCTCCGCGGGCTGCCGCAGATCGACACAGATGAAATTGCCCACCGACGGGATCCACTGCAGGCCCAGTTCACTGAATCCCTGCATCAACTGTTGCATACCGGCATTGTTCACTTCCAGGGTGTTGTGCAGATGCTGCGTGTCCTGCAATGCCGCTTCGGCCGCCGCCAGCGCCAGAGCGTTGTTGTTGAAAGGCTGGCGCACGCGGTTCAACAGCTCGGCCATTTCCGTACTGGACAGGCTGTAGCCGATACGCAGCCCGGCCAGTCCATAGGCCTTGGAAAAGGTCCGGGTGACGATCAGATTGGGGCAGCTGCCCAGCCATGTCAGACTGTCTGGATAATCCTGCTGCTGCACATATTCGTAATAGGCTTCATCGAGTACGCAGACGACGTGCTCCGGCAACCCCAGAACAAAATCCTGCAGTTCCCGCTCCTGAAGGTAGGTGCCGGTGGGATTGTTGGGATTGGCTATGAAAACGATGCGGGTATCGCTGTTTATCAAAGCCAGCATCGCATCGAGATCGTGGCCATGATTTTTTGCCCTGGCAACCCTGGCCGTGGCGCCGGCCGCCTGGGTAACCAGAGGATAGACGGCGAAGGCATGCTGGGAAAAAACCACCTCCGAGGAAGGCGTCAAAAAAACTCGCGCGACCAGTTCCAACAGTTCATTGGAGCCGTTGCCCAGGGTGATCTGACTGGTATCGACGGCGAGTTTTTCGGCCAGGGCGTTTTTCAGCGCATAACCGTTGCCGTCCGGGTAGCGGGCCAGCTCCGGAAGAACCGCCTGTATCGCCTCCAGCGCCTGGTCACTGGGCCCCAGGGGGTTCTCGTTGGAGGCCAGCTTGACGATATCGCCGATGCCCAGTTCCCGCTCCAGTTCGCTGATCGGCTTGCCCGGTTGGTAGGGTACCAGACCCTGCACGCCAGCTGTCGCCAGATGATAAATGGAATGCTGCTTGTTCATAGAAAGACCGGTGAATAAAATACGCGCTGCTTTACAGCACCGCCTTGGGATAGGAACCGAGAACCTTCACCAGATTGACCTTGCCGCGCAGTTCATCCAGCGCCTTGCTGACGGCCGGATCCTGACAATGACCGTTGAAATCGATAAAAAAAACATAATCCCAGACACCCTGCCGGGATGGCCTTGATTCGATGCGCGTCAGGCTGATGCCGTAATCGGCAAAAGGTCTGAGGATAGCATGCAGGGCGCCGGGCTTGTTGCCCGTGGACACCAGCAGAGAAGTCTTGTCGTTGCCGGTGCTGGCTGCCGTCTGATGACCGATGATCAGGAAGCGCGTGGTATTGTCCGCCTGGTCTTCGATATTACGCTCCAGAATGTGCAGCTGATAGAGGTCCGCGGCAACCTCGCCGGCAACGGCTGCCGTTTTCGGCTGGCAGGCAGCCAGCCTGGCCGCCTCGGCATTGCTGTCGACGGCGGTGCGTTTGACGTCCGGCAGGTTTTTGTCCAGCCATTTCCGGCACTGGGCAAGCGACTGCTGATGCGAAAAGATTTCGCTAATGTCCTGCAGCCGTTCGACATTGCCCATCAGGTTATGGTGGATTCTGACTTCGACTTCGCCGCAGATCTGCAGCGGGGAAATAGTGAACCTGTCCAGGGTGTTGGTAATCATGCCTTCGCTGGAATTTTCCACCGGCACGACACCGAACTGGCAGTGGCCATTTTCCACCATCTTGAAAATCTCGTCGATCGTGGTTGCCGGCTCGACCTGCGCGGCGTGCCCGAAATGCTTGAAGGCCGCCTGTTGGGTGAAGGTGCCTTCCGGACCCAGATAGGCAACCAGCACCGGTTTTTCCAGGGCCAGGCAGGCGGACATCAACTCGCGGAAGAACCGGGCCACGGTATCATTGGCCAGGGGGCCCTGGTTCAGCTCCTGAATACGCCGCAGCACCATGGCCTCCCGGTCCGGACGATAGAAACAGTCGTTTTCACCGGCGGCCATCTTGGTTTTCGCAACTTCCACGGCGACACTGGCCCGCTGGTTGATCAGTTCCAGGATCCGTTGATCGATGGCATCGATTTTTTTTCTCAATTCCGCGAGTGGCGCGACAGATGTCATGGCGACTGTCCAGTAATATTATTGGCTCATTTAAGTTAGTTCCCGTCTATTAATGACGGGAACTAATCCGGCACAGGGAAGTGCCGGCATAATCAATGGCCACAAGCCATTGATTATGAAGAAAACAGTAAATCGCATTTGCTGTTTTCTTTCTATAAACATCCCATGGAGGGGTGTTTATAGACTCTAACCAGTTCCCGTCTATTAATGACGGGAACTAATCCGGTACAGGGAAGTGCCGGCATAATCAATGACCACAAGCCATTGATTATGAAGAAAACAGAAAATCACATTTGCTGTTTCCTTTCTATAAACATCCCATGGATGGGTGTTTATAGACTCTAACTAATTAATGGGTACGCTCGAATTCCGCCATAAACTGAATCAAGGCATCCACCCCTTCCTCCGGCATGGCATTATAAATGCTGGCGCGCATGCCGCCAACGGAACGATGCCCTTTCAGGGCGTGCAGAGCATTCGCCGATGCCTGACTCAGGAACTCGCTGTCCAGGCTGGCATCCGCCAGAATGAACGGTACGTTCATCCGGGAACGGCAATGCCGCTGTACCGGATTGTGATACAGCGCAGAGGCATCGATGGCCTGATACAGCCTGTCCGCCTTGATGATATTGCGCTGTTCGATGGCGGCGATGCCGCCCAGACTGTCCAGCCACTGCAGCACCAGCCCCACCAGATACCAGTTATAGGTGGGCGGCGTATTCAGCATGGAACCGTTCTTGGCCTGCTGGGCATAGTTGAAGACACTGGGCACCTTTGGGTCGGCGATATCCAGAAAATCCTCCCGCACCACGACCACGGTAACCCCGGCAGGCCCCATATTCTTCTGGGTGCCGGCATAGATCAGGGCATAGCGGCTGACATCCACCTCCCTGGAAAGAATATTGGACGACATGTCGGCGACCAGCGGCAGGCCTTCGGCATCCGGAATCTCCTGAAATTCCACGCCATGAATGGTTTCATTGGGGGTATAGTGCAAATAGGCCGCATCCGCATCGACCCGCCACTCCCCGCGCTCGGGAATGCTGGTGAAATTGTCTTCTGCGGAACTTGCGGCAACGTTCACCTGACAGTATTTCTTCGCTTCCTTGATGGCCTTTTCCGACCAGGCGCCGGTACTGACATAACAGGCCCTGTCTTTACCGGCCAGCAGATTCAGCGGTATCATGGCAAACTGCGCAGTCGCGCCACCCTGCAAAAACAGAATGCGATAATTGTCCGGCACCGCCAGCAGCTTTCTGAAATCGGCCTCCAGTTGTTCCGCGATAGCGGAAAACTGTTTGCCGCGATGGCTCATTTCCATCACCGACATGCCGC
The DNA here is from genome assembly GCA_024276805.1 of Gammaproteobacteria bacterium. Classification (GTDB taxonomy): domain Bacteria; phylum Pseudomonadota; class Gammaproteobacteria; order Methylococcales; family Methylomonadaceae; genus JANEMG01. Next base: position 2,661 of record JAJRWJ010000218.1, on the reverse strand, counting down.
TGTCATGCCAGTCAAGCAGCTCTTCCCGAGCCTGTTCGAGTACCTCCAGCGGCAGCATGGAAGGTCCGGCGCTGAAATTAAAAATCCGTGACATGTTTATTGTTCTCCTGTTTCGTTGTCTGGCAGAGGTTCGCCATCGATACTTTCTTGTTCATCATCGAACAACATTTCGATGCGATCGACGCCCACTACCCGTTCATTTTTTCCCAGTTTGATAATCGTGACACCCTGGGTATTCCTGCCCAGCACGGCAATTTCATCGACCCGGGTTCTGACCAATGTGCCAGCATCGGTGATCAACATAATCTGATCCTGATCGGAAACCAGCACCGCCCCGACAACCTTGCCGTTGCGCTTCGATGTCTGAATGGCGATCACGCCCTGCCCGCCACGCTTGTGCACGGGGAACTCATCCACACGGGTGCGTTTGCCATAGCCGTTTTCGGTAATGATCAACACGGTCCCTTGCATGGAAATGATCAGCGAGATGACGCGCTGATCCTGCTGCAGACGGATGCCTCTGACCCCGGCAGCCGTTCTGCCCATGGAACGCACATCGCTTTCCGGAAAACAGACCGCCTTGCCGGAACTGCTGAACAGCAGCACCTGCTGCCGGCCATCGGTAATCGCGACACCCACCAGGCGATCGTTGGCTTTCAGATCGATGGCAATCTTGCCATTGCTGCGCTGCCGCTGGAATTCCTTCAGCGGGGTCCTTTTCACGGTACCCGCTTCGGTGGCCATGAATACATACTGATTTTCACTGTATTCCCGAACCGGCAGCATGGCATTGATCCGTTCACCCTGCTCCAGAGGCAGCAGATTGATAAACGGTTTGCCGCGTGCCGCCCGGCTGGCGACCGGCAATTGATAGACCTTCAGCCAGTACACCTTGCCCAGGCTGGAAAAGCACAGAATGGTATCATGGGTATTGGCGATGATCAGCTTCTCGACATAGTCCTCCTCCTTGGTGGCAGTCGCCGATTTACCGCGGCCACCCCGACGCTGGGCCTTGTAGGCATCCAGTGGCTGGGACTTGACATAGCCGGTATGGGACATGGTCACCACCACATCCTCCTCGGTGATCAGATCTTCGGCCGACAGATCCAGATGGTCGGGCAGGATCTCGGTGCGCCGTGGATCGTTGAACTGCTCCTTGACCGCGTGCAGCTCCTCCCTGATCAATTCCATCAGACGGGTGTCGCTGGCCAGGATGTGCAGGTAGCCATCGATCTGCTCCAGCAACTGCTTGTACTCATCGACAATCTTCTCCTGCTCGAGACCGGTCAGGCGGTGCAGGCGCAGGTCCAGAATGGCCTGTGCCTGGGTTTCGGACAACCGATATTGGTTGTCGTGCATGCCGAATTCCGCCGGCAGATCTTCCGGCCGGGAGCGAGTCGCATCGGCCCGCTCCAGCAATGCCGCGACAAGGCCTGGTTGCCAGCGTTTGGCCAGCAGTTTTTGCCTGGCTTCCGCCGGTGTCGCCGCAGTCTTGATCATCTCGATCATCGTATCGATATTCGCCAGGGCAATCGCCAGCCCTTCCAGCACATGGGCCCGTTCCCTGGCCTTGCGCAGATTGTAGATGGTCCTGCGGGTGACGATCTCGCGGCGATGATGGATGAAGGCCTGCAGAATTTCCTTGAGATTCAGACAGTGTGGCCGGCCATCGAGCAACGCCACCATATTGATGCCAAACACGGTCTGCAGCTGCGTGTGTTTGTAGAGATTGTTGAGGATCACCTCGGCTACTTCACCACGGCGCAATTCGATGACCATGCGCATGCCATCCTTGTCCGATTCGTCGCGTAGCGCCGAAAGACCTTCCAGCTTGCCCTCCTTGACCATTTCGGCAATTTTTTCCAGCAGTCTGGCCTTGTTCACCTGATAGGGCAATTCGGTGACGATGATCGCCTGCCTGTCACTGTCGCCAATATCCTCGAAGTGACAGCGCGCCCGCAGATGCACCCTTCCCCGCCCGGTCTGATAAGCGCTCTCTATGCCGGCAGCGCCATTGATCATTGCCGCGGTGGGAAAATCGGGCCCGGGTATGTGCTGCATCAAGGCGCTGATCGTGCAGTCCGGATTGTCGATCAACGCCAGACAGCCGTCGATCACCTCGCCGAGGTTGTGTGGTGGTATGTTGGTCGCCATGCCCACGGCGATACCGGCCGAACCGTTGATCAGCAGCGTCGGGACTTTGGTGGGCAGAACGCTGGGCTCGGATTCCGACTCATCGTAGTTGGGCGTGAAATCGACGGTTTCCTTGTCCAGATCCGCCAGCAATTCGTGGGCGATCTTCGCCATGCGTACCTCGGTGTAACGCATTGCGGCGGGAGAATCGCCATCCACCGAACCAAAATTGCCCTGGCCATCGACCAGCATGTAGCGCATGGAAAAGGGCTGCGCCATACGCACGATGGTGTCATAAACCGCTGTGTCGCCATGGGGATGGTATTTACCAATGACATCACCGACCACGCGCGCGGATTTCTTGTAGGGCTTGTTCCAGTCATTGCCCAGCTCGCTCATCGCATAGAGAACACGGCGATGCACCGGCTTCAGACCATCCCTGACATCGGGAAGCGCCCTGCCGACAATGACGCTCATTGCATAATCCAGGTAGGACTGCCTCATCTCGTCTTCGAGATTGACAGGAAT
>JAJRWJ010000217.1 GCA_024276805.1 Gammaproteobacteria bacterium | reverse complement strand
GGTCTTCGGCGAGCAGATCAAGGCGACCACGCCGGAACTGGCGCTGTATGGGTTTGCTGCCTTCTATCTGGTCTGCATCATGATCAACTGGTGGTTCTATCTGCGCAAGGAAGGTGAAGTCTACAATCCCTGAGGAACCTGCAGGAGATATCTGGCCAATATGGGATCGGGATTTCACGGCTTCAGACTGATGCGCGAGTGAAGTCCCGCTTATGTTGGTGGTTTCCTTTTCCACACACAGACCACGGTTGTTTTAACATGTCTTGCATGGCAAATTCGGAGTATAATCCTGAAATTGCTGTGCTGGTTTCTTTTCGCAAACTGGACATTCCGGACTGCAATGGCAAAGCCAGAGTTTCGGAATTGATCCACCTGCCTGTTTCTGATTTTTAGGAGAACACGATGAGTCATTTTCTTGACCGTCTGAATTTTTTCAAGAAAGTTCAAAGCACCTTTTCCGATGGCCATGGCATCGTCACCAATGAAGACCGGCAGTGGGAAGATGGCTACCGCAACCGCTGGCGATTCGACAAGGTGGTGCGCTCCACCCATGGTGTCAACTGTACCGGCAGCTGTTCCTGGAACGTGCATGTGAAGAACGGCCTGGTGGCCTTCGAGATGCAGGCGACCGATTATCCGCGCACCCGCCCGGACATGCCCAATCATGAACCACGCGGCTGCCAGCGCGGCGCCAGCTTCTCCTGGTATCTGTACAGTCCGCACCGGGTCAAGCATCCGATGATCCGGGAACGCCTGGTCACGCTGTACCGCGCCGAGCGCGCTTCCGGCAAGGATCCCGTGGAAGCCTGGGAGGCCATTCAGAGCGACCCGGAAAAACGCCGGCAGTACACCGCGGTGCGAGGTCTGGGCGGGCATATCCGCAGCAGTTGGGAAGAAGTCACGGAAATCATCGCCGCGGCCAATGTCTATACCGCCAAGAAACACGGTCCGGACCGGATCGTCGGATTTTCTCCGATCCCGGCCATGTCCATGATCAGCTATGCGGCAGGCAGCCGCTATCTTTCCCTGATCGGCGGCGCCTGCCTGTCGTTTTACGACTGGTACTGCGATCTGCCGCCGGCATCGCCGCAGACCTGGGGCGAGCAGACCGATGTTCCCGAAGCGGCCGACTGGTATAATTCCACCTATTTGATCGTCGCCGGCGCCAATCTGCCGATGACCCGCACTCCGGATGCACACTTCTATTCGGAAGTCCGCTACAAGGGCACCAAGGTGGTGGCCATCGCGCCCGACTATGCCGAATATGTCAAATTCGCGGATCTGTGGATGCCGGCCAAACAAGGCACCGATTCGGCGGTTTTTCTGGCCATGGGCCATGTGGCGTTGAAGGAATTCTTTGTCGACCGGCAGGAACCCTATTTTCAGGAATATGCGCGGACCTATACCGACCTGCCGATGCTGGTCAGACTGGACAGACAGGATGAAAAGCTGGTTGCCGGTCGTCTGGTCAGGGCCTCCGACTTCGCCGATGCACTGGGCGAGAACAACAACCCGGAATGGAAGACCGTGGTTTTTGACGAGGCGACCGGCGATATCTATGCGCCTAATGGCAGCATCGGTTTTCGTTGGGGCGAGAAGGGCAATTGGAATCTGTTGCCACGCAGGAAAAGCAACAAGGAAATCCAGCCGAGTCTGAGTCTGGTATCCGACAACGACGAGGTGGTCGAGGTGCATCTGCCCTGTTTCGACAGTGGCGTCGAGAAGGGCATGAAGCGCAACATTCCGGTCAGGAAGGTTCAGCTCAACGGCAAGGAAACCCTGGTCGCCACGGTATTCGATCTGCAGATGGCCCAGTATGGCATCGATCGGGGTCTGGGTGGTGATATCGCCAGTGGCTACGACGACATCGATACACCCAACACCCCGGCCTGGGCGGAAAAAATCACCGGCGTCAAACAGGCGGATATCATTCGCACCGGCCGGGAATTCGCCGACAATGCCGCCAAGACCCGCGGCAAGTCCATGGTGATCCTGGGGGCTGGCATCAATCACTGGTATCACAATGACATGAATTACCGGGCCATCATGAACCTGCTGCATATGTGTGGTTGCGTCGGTCAGAGCGGCGGCGGCTGGGCCCATTACGTCGGTCAGGAGAAGCTGCGTCCGCAGGCCGGCTGGCTGCCGGTCGCCTTTGCCCTGGACTGGCACCGTCCCCCGCGGCACATGAATGGCACGACCTTTTTCTATTTCCATACCGACCAATGGCGTTACGAGCGGCTGGATGCGGACAGCCTGCTGGCGGCGACGGCAAAAGGCAAATACAAGGGCAGTCAGCTGTCCGATTACAACGTCGTTTCCCAGCGTCTGGGCTGGCTGCCATCGGCGCCGCATTTCAACAAGAACCCCCTGGATATCTGCAAACAGGCGGAAGCTGCGGGAGCGACCGATGAAAAAGGCGTCGCCGACTATGTCGTCGAACAGCTCAAGAAAGGGGAAATTGCCTTTGCCGCGGAGGATATCGACGCCCCGGAAAACCATCCGCGCAATCTGTTCGTCTGGCGCGCCAATCTGCTGGGCTGCAGCGCCAAGGGCCACGAGTATTTTCTGAAACACCTGCTGGGAGCACAGAACGGCGTCATGCAGGATGTGGTCAAGGAAGCCAGGGGTAAGGAGATCAAATGGCATGACGAGGCGCCGATCGCCAAGCTGGATCTGATGGTCGATATAAATTTCCGGATGAATTCCACCGGCGCCTATTCGGATATCATTCTGCCCACTGCAACCTGGTATGAAAAGGACGATCTGAATACCACCGACATGCATCCCTTTATCCATCCTCTGACCGAGGCGGTTGATCCGGGCTGGGAATCCAGGTCCGACTGGCAGATATTCAAGACCATCGCCCAAGAATTTTCCGTACTGGCGGAAAAGCATCTGGGCACACAGAAAGACCTGGTGGCGCTGCCGATTCTGCACGATACCCCGGCGGAACTGGCGCAGCCCCTGGAAGTGAAGGACTGGAAACGCGGCGAATGCGAACCGGTGCCAGGCAAGACATTGCCCCTGCTTAAGGTTGTGGAACGCAACTTTGCCGACACATACAAGAAATATACCGCCCTGGGACCGTTGATGGTCAAGCTGGGTAACAACGTCAAGGGCATCGACTGGAATACCGAGAAGGAATACGAGCATCTGAAGGAGATCTGCTACACAATCCAGGATGAAGGGGTTTCCCAGGGAATGCCGTCACTGGAAGAGGATGTCAATGTCTGTGAAACGGTGCTCACTCTGGCGCCTGAAACCAACGGTGATGTCGCGGTGAAATCCTGGCGTAACCTGAGCGAGAAGACCGGCATCGACCATGTGCATCTGGCGGCGCCCAGGGAGGATGACAAAATCACCTTCCGTGACATCAAGGCGCAGCCGCGCAAGATCATCACCGCCCCGACCTGGAGCGGCATCGAATCGGAAAAGGTCAGCTACAATGCCGGTTAGACCAATATCCATGAACACATCCCCTTTCGCACGCTGACCGGCAGGGCGCAGTTCTATCAGGACCACGAATGGATGCGCGACTTCGGCGAGGGCTTGTGCACTTACCGGCCGCCGGTCGACCTGCAGGCAACCCATGGCATCGAAGAGATTATCAAGGACAAGCCGCATCTGGTGCTGAACTGGATCACCCCGCATTCCAAATGGGGCATTCACAGCACCTACAACGACAATCTGCGCATGCTGACGCTGTTCCGTGGCGGCCCGGGTGTGTGGGTCTCGGAAAAGGATGCCCGGTCCATCGGTCTCGAGGATGGCGACTGGGTCGAGGCATTGAACACCAACGGTGCGACCATGGCGCGGGTCATCGTTTCCCAGCGTATCCCGGAAGGCATGGCGATGATGTATCACGCCCAGGAGAAGCATATCAATACTCCGGGTTCCAACAGTTACGGGAAGCGTGGTGGCATACTGAACAGCGTCACACGGGTGACCGTCAAGCCGACGCACATGATTGGCGGCTATGCACAGCTCAGCTATGGCTTCAACTATTACGGCACGGTTGGTTCGCAGCGCGACGAGTTCGTAGTGCTGCATAAAATCGAGGACAAGGATATCGACTGGTTGCAGCGTCCCTTGACACCTGAAAGGGAAGCGGCGCTCAACCCGCCGGAAATCCATCAGGCTCCCTATGCGCATGAAGACGAGTAGAGGGTTGGACAGGTGTTACCACGGAGGGCACATATTGAACCTCTGCGCTCTCTGTGTTCTCCGTGGTAAAAAATAAAGAACAGTAGCCTTCAAACAAGAGGTGTTAAAAGAATGAAAGTAAGAGCGAATTTTGCCCTGGTATTCAACCTGGACAAGTGCATCGGCTGCCATACCTGCTCCGTCACCTGCAAGAATGTCTGGACCAACCGCAAGGGGGTCGAATATGCCTGGTTCAACAATGTCGAGTCGAAACCGGGCATCGGCTATCCGAAGGACTGGGAAGACCAGGAAAAATGGAACGGTGGCTGGGTGTTGAAAAACGGTGAACTGGAACTGAAATCCGGCAGTCGCATGACCCGGTTGCGTAACATCTTCATGAATCCGGACATGCCGGTGATCGATGATTACTACGAGCCGTTTACTTACGATTACGCGCATCTGCAGAATACACCATTGCTGGAGGCGGCGCCCACGGCGCGGCCAAGGTCGCTGCTGGACGACAGCCGCATGGAAAAGATCGCCTGGGGGCCGAACTGGGAGGATGGTCTGGCCGGAGAATTCGAGAAACGCGGCAAGGACACCAATTTCAACGACATGGAAAAGCAGGTCTATGCCGAGTTCGAGAATTCCTTCCACATGTTCCTGCCGCGTATGTGCAACCACTGCATCAATCCTTCCTGCGTCGCTTCCTGCCCGTCAGGTGCGATGTACAAGCGCGAGGAGGACGGCATCGTGCTGGTGGACCAGAACAAGTGTCGCAGCTGGCGCATGTGCATCAGCAACTGCCCCTACAAGAAGGTTTTCTACAACTGGGAGACCGGCAAGGCGGAAAAATGCACCGGCTGCTATCCGCGTGTCGAATCCGGCCTGCCTACCGTCTGCTCGGAATCCTGCGTCGGGCGCATTCGCTACAACGGCATAATGCTGTACGATGCCGACCGCATCGCGGAGCTGGCATCCCTGGAGGACACCCAGGATCTCTATCAGGCGCAGCTGGACATCTTTCTCGACCCCAATGATCCGGAAGTGATCCGCCAGGCCAGGGAAGATGGCATCCCAGATTCCTGGATGGAGGCGGCACGCAAATCACCGATCTATAAAATGGCCGTGGAATGGCAGGTTGCCTTTCCTCTGCATCCGGAATTCCGCACCATGCCCATGGTCTGGTATGTGCCGCCATTGTCGCCGGTACAGAGCCAGATCGACCAGGGCAATCTGGAAACAGCGCCCGATGGCGTGATCCCGAAGATCGAAACGTTGCGTCTGCCGATCAAATATCTGGCCAATATGCTCACCGCAGGCAAAGAGGAACCGGTCATTCTGGCCTTGAAACGGATGATCGCGATGCGCAGTTATTACCGTTCCCTGGATGTGGAAGGCAAGACCGATCTGGCGGTTTTACAGGAAGTCGGTCTGGATGAGGCGCAAGTCAAGGAAATGTATCGCTACATGGCCATTGCCAACTACGAGGATCGTTTCGTCATTCCCACCAGCCATGAAGAGCTGCGGCAGGAAGATCCCTATGCCTTCCAGGGCCAGAATGGCTTCAGTTTCGGCAACGAAGGTTGCAGCATCAGCAGTCAGGCCACGTTGTTCCCCGAGCCGCGGAAAAAAGTGGAGCATGTACTGGAGTTCAATGCCTATGTACCGGCAAAAAGTTCCAATGGCGAGGCGGTGTGATGCGCATCTATAAAGTTCTGTCTGTTTTACTGGAATATCCAACCCAGGAGCTGCTGGACCACTGGCAGGAAATCGAACGACTGCTACCCGAACTGGAACACGCCACTCCGGAGGATATCCAGGCCTTGCAGGAATTCATGCGCTGGGCGGAGGGGCTGACCCTGACCGAATTCCAGGCGAACTATGTCAAGACCTTCGATTTCACGCCGGAAAATGCCCTGTATCTGACCCATCATCTGTTCTCTGAACAGGATCGTGAGCGGGGGCCGGCGTTGGTCGATCTGTCTGAATATTACAAGCAGCAGGGCTATGAAATCAGTGATGGCGAGCTGCCCGACTATCTGCCCCTGGTGCTGGAATACGTTGCCATGCTGGACACCATCACCGATGTGCGCCTGTTCCTGCGGCAGAGCGCCCACGTCGCTGACATCGTCGCCGGCAATCTGGAAAAAATCGAAAGTCCCTACGCGCCGCTGCTGAGAATCGTGGAGCGTCATGGCCGTCTTGTTGAAATTGCTGCATAGGTATTATTGCTATGGACTTCACACAACTCATTTTTGGTATTTATCCGTATATTGCCTTGACGACTTTCATCGTCGGCAGTCTGATTCGCTTCGATCGGGAACAGTATTCCTGGAAGGCTGATTCCAGCCAGCTGTTCGAAAAGAAACAGTTGCGCCTGGGCAGCAATCTGTTTCATATTGGCGTGCTGGCGTTGTTTCTGGGGCACTTTGCCGGACTGGTTACGCCGCATACCTGGTTTCTGGGTATGGGTGTTTCCGATATGGCGCACCAGTATATCGCGATCATTGCCGGTGCGCTGTTCGGCACCATCTGTATGATCGGTGGAGTGATCCTGTGGCGGCGGCGCATGGGCAATCCCAGGGTGCGCGCCAACAGCCGTTTCATGGATATCTTCATTCTCGACTGGCTGTTGATAACGCTGGGCCTGGGGCTGATCACCATTCCCGTCTCCCTGATGCATGCCCTGAAAGGTGATGCCGCTACGATGGTCTATCTGGCGGAATGGGTGCAAAGCGTTTTGTCGTTCCGGCCGGAGCCGGTCTTGCTGGCGGATGTCGGCCTGCTTTACAAAATTCACCTTTTCTTTGGCATGAGCGTATTTTTGCTGTTTCCCTTTACCCGCCTGGTGCATGTCTGGAGCATTCCCCTGGGATATCTGCTCAGGCCCTACCAGGTCGTACGCAGCAAATATGTCCGCTATCGGTGAATCAGGAGTAAAACAGCTTTAGCTGTTTTTTATGAAACCAATATTAAAGCTGACGGACTCCAGGTTGTTTTTGCCTGGTGACTTGGTTTAATGCCAGGGAATGCCCGTAGTGCAAAGATGCTTTTCGCTTGCGAAAAAGTAAAATCTGGGCATGGCGGGCAAATTTGCTGAAGATTATCCCCGGAAGCGGCAGCCCACAAATTCACTTCAAGACATTGATCCATGGAATTTAGATTCACCGACCCCGCCAGCGATTTTTCCGATGGCCTGGCTGTATTGAGCGCCTATCATCAAAGCCTGCTTGCCCAGGGCAAGCAATTGCTGCTTCTGGCCGATGATATCGTCGCCGGAGAAATGCAGGAAGCACTGGCAAACCGCTGTATCGCGATGCACTGCTATTATTTCCACGCCAACCGTTTGCATCATCTGGACGAGGAGCGGGGGCTGTTTCCTCTGCTGCTCGATGGCGAGCAGTTGATTATCGGCATGATGGATCTGCTGGTTCAAGACCACCAGGATATCGAGGAAGACTGGGAGGCTTTGTCGCGACTTCTGGGTTCCCCCAGGAACATCACCGATGCCCAGGAGTTTCAGAGGCTGGCGGCTGTTTTCGAGAAAAAACAGCGGGAACATTTGCTCCGCGAAGAAGAGGATTTCCTGCCACGGGTGGCCACCTTGCTGTCTGCTGAGCAGAAGGCGCAGGCCGGAGCAAGCATGGTCAGACTGAGGAATCAGAAGCAGGTCGGGTTAGCGTCAGCGTAACCCGACCTGCCACGATGTAGGAGCGGCTTCAGCCGCGATTTCAAAGAAAGCCTGGATTGTGGTTCTATTCTGGTCAGGAACATTGCGAAATACACAGGGTGCTGGCGCCGCTGAAGTCGCCCTACGTTGCTTTGCCATAAATCTTGGGAGGGCTGAATAATATACTCTCCGCACATGACATCATCACCCCGGCAGCCCCTTTTTTGCCGATGACTACGTTGAAAAACCTTGCTGTAGATAGCTGCAGCGGCGTTTTTTCGCCTTGCCCTCGACAAATATGAACCACAGAAATGCTGATGTCACATGCGAAGCGTATACATCGATTATTCATCAGACCAAATTTGAGGCACTACTAGGGATAATTGGCCTCGTCATCATCCTGTACAGTCGGGACGATCTCGGGCAGCACCTGTGGGCCACGCATTTCCGGATGCAGCTTTTTCTCCGTAAGAATGATTGAGAAATGCATCCAGGTCAATGATATGGCAACGATGGCGAACAACAGCATGAAGCAGCTGGTCCAGATGCCGATCAGATCGTTCATCATGCCGAAACAGATTGGCAAAACGAAGCCGCCCAGCCCCCCGATCATGCCCACCAGGCCGCCTACCGCGCCGACATG
>JAJRWJ010000216.1 GCA_024276805.1 Gammaproteobacteria bacterium | reverse complement strand
GCATTTCTCTGGCTGCTGCGCAGCAATGCCGTTCATGCGCCGCATTATGATTTGCAGGATCTGGCAAAACTGGACGATCGTGTCGAGGCGCATATCGATGGTCTGAGAATCGCAGGCGATTATGGCTGGCAGGTCAGTCTGGAGAATATGCAGGTCATGGAGCCGGGTGAGATTTTCACTGCCGCCATATTGGCGTTGGAAGGCAGTGATATCGAGCGAATCAACCAGGTTTATGCCACGGTTGAAGAATGTCCGGAAACAGATGTCGGGCTGATATCGGCTTTGGGATGGGTTGATTCGAAGTTGCTGCAGGGCAAGGTCAGTGGCCTGTTGAATTCCGACAAGCCCTTCTGGCGGCGGGTGGGAATTGCGGCTTGTGCAGCCCACCGGGTGGATTCCGGCAAATATCTCGAGCAGTCAATTGCCGATGCTGATCTGCAGTTGCGATGCCGTGCGTTGCGTACGGCCGGGGAACTCGGCCGCGTGGATTTGCTTCCGGCAATATTGGAACAGCTTTATCATGAAGAGACCACGGTCAGATTTTGGGCTGCATGGGCAGCTGTTGTGCTGGGCAATCATGGTTCTGCGCTGGATGCATTACAGGCCATGATTTTTCAGGATCCGGGTAGTGCGGAAAGAGCACTGCAGCTTGTGTTGCGGGCACTGAAGCCGGCCGATAGCAATGACCTGTTAAAACAGGTGGCCCTGGAGGAAGAGCGTATGCGTCTGGTTGTTTCTGGTGCGGGTGTTTCAGGTAATCCCTATTATATTCCCTGGCTGATCAAACAAATGGAAAACCCGGAGCTGGCGAGACTTGCCGGCGAGGCTTTCAGTCTGATAACCGGAGCCGATATTGCCTATGAGGATCTGGAAACCGATCTTCTGGAAGACTTTCAGGCCGGACCGACGGAAAATCCCGAGGACGATAATGTCGAGCTCGATCCGGATGAAGATTTGCCTTGTCCTGATCCCGTTTTGATTGATCAGTGGTGGCAGCAGCGCAAACAGCAATATACTGCGGGCAAAAGGTATCTGATGGGCAAGCCGGTGACAGAAATGCACTGCCGCACCGTATTGAAAACCGGCACCCAGCGCCAGCGTTCAGCTGCGGCCATGGAACTGGCGCTGATGCATCCCGAGACGACTCTGTTTGAAACGCGCGCGGTTGGCAAAAAACAGATTCACATGCTTTCCTGATGTGGGGGCTGGAAGCCGTTGAACCGGCATCAGCCGGTTTCGCATTGCATTTTTGCAGTGTCGCAGTGTTGGAGATTTCGACCAGTAATTTCGGGCGAGCAAGACAGGCTTCCAGGCAGGCGCGGGCTGGTGAATGGCCTTCGACGACCCGGGCTTCCCCAGACTTCGTTCATCATGGCAGACAGTTGCATGTCCTTGATGTAGATTGTCGCGGACAGAATATGCAAACGGTCGCTGTCAGCCTGCAGAAGCTAAGCTTAGACGTTGTCCCGCATCGTTTGCGATTGTTCTCTGATATCGGCAATGCTGTTCCATGCCACCTGGCCACTGAGATAGATCGTCTCGCTGTGAGTGACGATTTTGCTTATGCGGCTGGACCTGACCGGGTAATGGTCATTGCTTCTCCATGTTGTTGAAACGACCGATATGACAAGGCTCTATCGGCAGCGTTGACCGGCCATCGAGTATCAGTTCCGACAGGATGCGGCCGATGACGGGGGACAACTGGAAGCCATGCGCGGAAAAACCAAAGGCATGATAGGCGTTGCTGCAGGTCTGTGATGCGCTGATCACTGGAATATTGTCCGGCATAAACGCTTCTATGCCCGCCCAGGCGCGGACGATGCGGACATTTTTCAGTTGCGGAAAAAAGCGCAGCACGGTAGCGGCGCTTTCAGTCAGTCTGAGCCAGTCGATTTCGGTCTTTTCCCGGGCGAAATCCAGTTTCGCGAGCAGTGCGCCGCCGATGATCAATGTGCCGTTCTGCATCTGCTTGAAGGACAGTTTGCGGCTTGCGGCGCCCATCACGGGATCCACGAAATGCGGCAGGCGTTCGGTGACCATCAGCATCAGCGCTTTTGGCGTCAGGGGGACAGGCTCATCGAGCATGCCGGCAATTGCCTTGGCCCAGGCGCCGGCGCAGTTCACCAGAATCGGCGCATTGAAAATACCCTGCGAGGTACGCACATGCCAGGCACCACTTTTCTTGCGCAGGGAATGGACCTTTGTATCGGAGCGGAATTCAGCGCCCTGGGCTTGCGCCTTGCGACGGAAAGCGGTCAGGGCATGGTAGGGACGGGCATAGCCATCTTCACGACAGATCAGGCCGCCGACACAGTGTGGAGACAATGCCGGCACCAACCGGTAGAGCTCATCCCTGTCGATCATTTCCTCGTGCTGGTAGCCCAGGGAACGCACCAGAGCGGCGCGGCGTTCCAGCTTTTCCATATCGGCTGCGTTTTCAGCAATGCGCAGCTGTCCCGGGAAGCGGGCGTCACAATCGGAATCCAGCAGCGCTTCGATGTTGCGCCACATTTTCGCGGCTTCCACGGTCAGCGGGATTTCCGCCGGATCGCGGTTCAATTGCCGCAAACCACCGGCACTGACGCCCGAGGAATGCCGGCCGGGACTGTCCTTTTCCAGAACGATACAACGGCAGCCGCGCATGGCCAGTTGCAATGCCGTGGATGCGCCCATCAGGCCGCCGCCTATGATGATGACGTCGCTGCTCATGCCGTGCCTTTTTTGGGCAATTGTGCCAATTGTCCCAGCGTCAACGGTGAAACCGGTGGTCGTCCCCGGAAAAGCCCTGTTTCAGCGACGGATTTGCCTCTGGCATCGGCAACGATATGCGCAACGGCATTGGCACACTGGCGGCCCTGGCAGGGACCCATGCCGCAGCGGGTAAAAAATTTCACCTGATTGCTGTTTTCATGGCCAGCGGCTACTGCTTCCCGGATTTGTCCGGCAGTCACTTCTTCACAGCGGCAAACGATGGTGTCATTGCCGGGCGTCGCTAGAAGATTGTCGGGGAGGTGGAAATAAGCTTCCAGAAAAGGCCGGATATGACGCTCCTCATGCAGCCGTTTTCGGTCTTTTCTGGACAGCTGGTCCCGTTCCTGCCGGCTGATTACATTCAGTGCAGACAATACTTGGAGTCCTGCCAGGCGGCCGGCATGTTCTGCCGCGCGGGCACCGTAAATGCCGGCGCCGTCTCCAGCCACCAGGATACCTTCGATGTCGGTGTTGCCCCAGTCATCCAGTTCCGGCCGCCAGCACTGCTGGCTGTTGTCCCAGCGATGTTTGCAGCCCGCTGCCTGAGTGAGCCAGATGTGAGGAATTACACCAAAATGAGTCAGCAGCAACTCGCTGACAATGCTTTTGCGTTTTCCTGCATGGCTGAATCGGACACGCTGCAAGCGTTCATTTCCTTCGGCAGTCAGGTCGCTGACGCCAAACATTATGGGGATGCCGGCGCGTTTCAATTCTAATTGATAGGCAATGCCTTTGCTCAGATAACGATACGCCAGCAAAGCCCTGGGTAGTTCGGGTAGTGCCTGCAGATGGTTGGCAAAGGGCGTGACATCCAGCAGCACCCTGATTTCTACACCGGCATGCAGGTATTGCCAGGCAAGCAGCAGCAACAAAGGGCCCGATCCGGCCAGCACCACGCCGTTGTCCGGTACGATGCCGGCTGATTTGAACAGAATCTGGCCGGCACCTGCCTGCATCACACCGGGCAATGTCCAACCCGGAAAGGGCACGGGTCTTTCCATTGCACCGCTGGCAATGATGATTTGATCAGCGGTGATGAAATGCGCCTGATGGTTGTGCAACAGTCCTGCCTGATGCTCTTTGTCGATAGACCAGACCTGGGTTTCGGGAAAATATTCGGCAGCACTCTGGCGGAATTCATTCACCAGTTTGCGACCACGCAAATATTCCGGTCCCAGCAGCTTGGCCCGCTGTTCGGGAATGGCTTCTATGGCGCGATAGATTTGCCCGCCGGGAGTGGGCTGCTCATCGAGCAGTGCACAGGTTACACCCCGCTCTGCAGCCGTCGTTGCTGCGGCGAGACCTGCTGGGCCGCCGCCAATAACCAGCAGCTGGTAGTGATTATTCACTGCCGCCACCCTCCAGTGCAAGTGCAGGGCCGACACCCAGCTGTGTCTCTATACGCATGCCCTCTTCGACATAGGTGGCGCAGGCACGGCGGTTGGCCTGGCCGTCGATAACCATCAGGCATTCATAGCAGACGCCCATCATACAGAATGGCAGGCGTTTGCTGCCCGTTACCGGGGTCGTGCGGGTATGGTCCGGATTCCGGCTCAATATGGCTGCAGCCACACTGATGCCCTTCGGCGCCTGCAGGGCCTTGCCATTGAAAACAATACCGATAATTTCCGTTTCATCAGCTGGAAGCTGTTTGAACATGGTCTATAACCTGATTTTGCTGATGATATTGTGATGTTCGAAGACCATGGTTTCCCGCAGTGTCATTTCCTGGCCTATGTGCGCCGATTCTGCCCGTTTGAACATGGTATGGGCCAGGGCGACATCCACGTAGGCCAGTCCGACGGCATTGAAATAGATGCGCTCGGCATCGGATTCACGCCCGGGTTTATGCTTCGAGACCAGTTCGTGCAGATCGGCATGAATATCGCTATGCGACAACAGCCCTTCAGCGTACATGCGACTCAGTGTCTGGGTGCGATGGGTCACGGTATCCCAATCGTCACAAACGATTTTGTCGCATTGCTGCGCCACGGCGTATTCATCCTCCCAGCCGCCAATATGACTGTAGAATGCCCCCGGCTTCATCCATTCGGCCTTTAGTAACGGCGCCTGGGCACTGGTCGCCGTGACCAGAATGTCAGCATCCTGCATGGCATCGCGCGCGACAGTATTGGTTCGAATAAAGTGCATGTCCGGCAACAGCGGCGAAAGTTGGTCGATGAATTGTTCCTCTTCCTGTGCTGTTTTGGCAGCCACCCGGCACTCCTTCAGGCTGGGGCGAACCACCTTCATGGCCAGCAAATGCATCTTGGCCTGTTCGCCGGCGCCAATGAAGCCAATGCTAGCACTGTCTTTTCGTGCCAAATGTTTGGCGGCAATGCCACCTATCGCAGCTACCCGCATGTTCGATGCCAAGGTACCTTCCATCACTGCAACCGGGAAACCTTTCTCGATTTCCGACAGGATGAAAACCGCCGATAAATTTTGTACGTCGTAGCGTTTGGGATTGCGAGGGAAAACGGAAACCCATTTCGTGCCGCAGATTTTTTCATCCAGCAGCGTTGCCGGCAGACAATTGATGCGCTCCTGGCTGACCTGGTCGAAAATTTGTACTATTTTTTCGGGGAAGAGGATGCGATGATCCTCGAACGCAAGCATGGTTTTCTCGGCGACTTCGATTGCCATGCGTAAATCGAAACATCCGGCATCCAGCAAATCTTCCTGGGACAGGTAGGTAAAGCCGACACGATGAGATGCCATGTTTTTTCCTCAAAATAAATTAGGTCAAGAAATACAGTTGCGAAATAGTCAGATACAATCCTACGGAAAAGCAGGCTTCGATTTCCTCCATTCGATCACCACTGCGGATGGTATTGCTGCGGTGATTGAATGATGATAAGCGGGGTTTTGGCCGGCAGGTGATGTAGCATGTGCCGAGCGCAACCGACTTCCTGATTTTACTAAAAATCAGCAGAATTAAATATAATAATCTCATTAATAATGCTGGTGAATTGGAATGTCGGAAGAAGATGGCAGGGCTTGAAGCAATACGCAAATTCCATGGGCGAGAGCGAATCGTAATAATTAGTTCCCGGCTATAAATGATGGGAACTAAATCGGCGTAACTATTCAGAGACCTCTCGCTATTTCCTTCGCCCTCCGGGAGAAGGCCTGGATGAGGGTGTAAAATAGTTCCCGTTAATAAATGCGGGAATGCATCCGGCACAGGAAATGCCGGCATAATCAAGGGACTCTGAATATTTACAAATCGGCACAGGGATGCTCTTTCCATAAACATCCCATGGATGGGTGTTTATGGACGCTAATCAATTAATAAACAGATTTGACCCCTTTGCCCTTTGATTTCAAATAAAAAATGCATCGGCCCGTGGAAACCCTTTCCAACGGGCCGAAGGTTTTATTTCTGGATGACGGCTTGAGTTATCGGATTAAAATGTTATTACCCTTACCCAGCTTAGGATCGGCATCTGGCATATTCATCAATACTGTAATTGCCCCACGTAATGCCGCCCCCATCGCATGATCGACAATGGCGTTGTTAGTCGGATGATCTGCAGGCGAAACCAAATCAAAGGTGCTTGCCTCAGCAACGGCTACGTTGTAGGTTTGAATGCCATACAAGGTATTTTTGGGATTACCGCCGATATAGACTTTATCCCAGATCCCTGCAATGGGGTGAAAGGCCACCGGGTTGTTGATGTTGGCATTGACAAAAAAGATTCGTACTCTTTCGCCGGGTTTGGACTGTAAAGTCAACGAAGCATTCTCATCGTGCACCGGGTCGTAATGAAAGATTTTTCCATTGATCAGTGAGCCTGTCCAGCCGCGATTTTCGATCATTGCATCTTTATCTTTGGCGTTGGGAAAATATTGGGACTGAATCAATACATATTCCCGGTCAGGCTTGGGATAAGCTTTGCTAAACCCCTCCTTGGGATCGACGATGATGATGCCGTACATGCCGCGAGCGATGTGTTGTGCCATGGTTGCCGCTCCGCAATGATACATGAAGACTCCGGGGTGTTTGGCGACAAAAGTGAAGTGTTTTGATTCTCCCGGCTTGACCTCGCTGAATTCCTTCAAAACATCAACAACCGCAGCATGAAAATCCATGGAATGACTTTCTTTGTTGGTGTCAGGATTGATCAGGGTGAAGTCCACTGTATCACCTTCAGTTACCCGGACAACAGGCCCGGGAATGGTGCCATCATAGGTCCAGGCCGGGTATTCAGTGCCTTTGTTGTCAATCACGACGGTATTTTCCTTTGCCTTCATCGTGACTTTGACCGTTTTCGCGGCGATGGGTTCTGCGACAAACAATGCCGCCATAACCATGCCGATAACTTTGGATGGTATTGGGTCTGATAAAAATTTAATGATCATGAATAGCCTCTATAATTGTTTGTAATTAGTAAGAGTCTATAAACACCCATCCCTGGGATGTTTATAGCAATAAAACAGCCAATGCGATGGGCTGTTTTATTCATTATCAATGGCTTGGGGCCATTGCTTATGCCGGCACGTCCTTGTGCCGGATTAGTTCCCGACATTTTTGACGGGAACTTGTTAGAGGCTATAAACATCCATCCCTGGGATGTTTATAGCAATAAAACAGCTAATGCGATGGGCTGTTTTATTCATAATCAATGGCTTGGGGTCATTGATTCTGCCGGCACGTCCGTGTGCCGGATTAGTTCCCGTCATTTATAGACGGGAACTAATTAAGAATGTCGAATTGAATCAGGAGTTAGCATTTACAGAGTTTGTGCAGATGTTTAACCAGGTCCTGAATTTCCTCATCGGTCAGGATGGAACTCCACGGTGGCATCAATACAGATTTGTTGATTGATTGCCCACCCTCCTTGATGACTTTGAACAGCTCCTGGTCGGTTCGCGCCGACATTTCTTTTGCATCCGTGTGATCCCGTGGTTGGGTAGACATATCGGCGACATTGATTCCTTTACCATCACCTTTCAGTCCATGACATTGAACGCAATAAGTCCGGTAATTGTCTGCTGCAGTTTCCGCGTTGGCCGCTGCTGCCGGAATCAGCAACAAGGCGGCGCAAAACATAATTGAACGATTCATTGAAATTTCTCCTTGCTCAAAGCGCGTAAGTAATGCACCAGTTTTTGCAGATCAGTTTCTTTCAGGTTTTTATTCGGCATGATGCTTTTGGGTTCCCAGGACTGGGGGTTGCGCATAAAGCTGATCAGGTAATCCTCTTGCAGCCGATTTGCGGCGGTGTACATCTCCGGTCCAGAGAGACCTCCATAACCGGGCTCGATTTGATGACAGGCCAGGCAACCTTTGAATTTGTCGAACATCATCTCGCCCAGCATCATTGGGATTGAACCGGGTCTGTATTCCCCTGAAGTGACCAGATTTTCATTCCGTTTCAATGTCATCAACATTTCGACAACTTGAGACGCCTGTTCAGAGGAAAGCCGGGGATGGTTGACCAGACCGGATGGATCCACCACATCAGTCTTTTTCCCCGTTTTAATATGATTGCCATAAAACATTCCTGCCGGTCTGATTCTGGTCGGGTTCTGTAACCATTCATTTAGCCAGGCTGATTTATATTTAATACCGGCCGATGACAGATCCGGACCTTTCCTTTCCCATAGTTGCTTTAAGGTCTCGGGCGCCTTTTCAGTCAGGTCATGACAGGATTGGCATTGTGCTTCGAAAACTACTTTCCCCGTGCCATCAGCTGTGGCTGTGTTGATGGCACTGATGACAAGAAACAAAGCCAGTCCAGGATAAGATATTTTTTTCCTATCATTATGCTTAGCCATCTCACTCACCCTTTTTTCTGCGGCGTTCCCGTTTTATTGGAGTGCCTTTGAAGCCGGGATGGTTATGCATGCCATAGGGCTTTTCATCGCGTCACTGAAGAAGAAATCACTGTCAAAAACTTTGTTTTTCCAGGCATACCAGTCATCCACAGGAACACCCTGATATTCGATGACAGTGATAGCTCCTCCCGAAAACTTGCCGGCATTGGTGACATGTGTATCGACATGGTCGTGTGCGATAAAACGTCCTGGATTGTTCATTTTCACAATCGCGTCATAACGTTCTCCGGGACCAATGAGTAAGGTATCCACTTCATATGGCTGTTCCAATGGCAGACCATCCTTATGCGTGACCAGCATGTCATGGCCATGGGGGTGAAAGGAATGAATGGCGCCACCGGCGCCATAGAGACGAAAGCGGACAACATCCCCTTTTTTGACGCGGATGGGTTGTGTTGATGGAAAGGAACGGCCGTTAATGGAAAAATAATCAACCAGGTCGGCGGGTGTCCCACCTTCGCCAAATTTATTCGCATTGGCTGATTCCCAGGTGCTGAACATCATGATCACATCCTTGGTCACGGTTTTTTCAAGTTCAGTAGGCTCTATTGGGTCAATGATAAGTGGCCCCCACATCCCCCGAATTCCAACGTGTTCATTGACATTGCTATGGCAGTGATACCAGAGGCTGCCGGTTTTTTCTGCTTTCCAGCGATAGGTAAAGCTGTCACCCGCTTCGATCGATTCCTGGGTAATTCCCGGCACGCCATCATTCCGCCAGTTATTGGTCTGATAAAGACCATGCCAGTGAATGGTGTGTGGTGTGGAAGTGTTATTGGTTACCAGAACCTCTACATCATCACCTTGTTTGACATGGATAAGTGGTGCTGGCACCTGACCGTTAAAAGCAAATACCTTGTAATCCAGTTTGGGGGCAACTTTGATCGTTACCTCTTCAATGGTCATTTCAAACTTGTGCTGTCTGGCTTCCGCTGAAGACATCCCAAAACAGATCATGAAAAAAAAGACAACGGCATAAGCCTTTCTTGGATCAGTGTTGCTTTCTGATTTAATCAAATTCATCCAGTTACTCCCCTGCTAGTGTTTCGAATGTGTATTGCGGGGACAAGGATAGGTCCGTTTGTATGCTTTGTCAAGAATAAACTGTATAAAGCATATGAACTTTTCTTCCCGCTTCGTTGTCACATCCAGTGCCGTCTGCAAAAATGTTATGCTTTACCCGGCGTGTAGGAACTTGGACTGGCATGTTACTTCCGGTCTCACAATAATTAACCGAATCAGGACAGGGGGGCCGTATGGAAAAAATAGCCGTGAGTGAAAAACAACAAAAAATACTGCACTTTCTGGTAAAGGAAAAAAAAGGGATGACTGTTGATCAGTTTTCCAGGCTTCTGGATATTTCAAAAAGTGCGATTCATCAGCATATTACAGTTCTGGAAAGGGACGGTTATGTCAGTAAATCCGCTTCTAAAAAAACGGGTGGACGCCCTGGCAATACTTTTGTTTTAACAGATAAAGGCGATCATCTTTTCCCCAAACACTACAGTCTTTTTGCTGATCTGCTGATCAAGCTGATAAGACAGAAACTGGGTTCTGATAAACTGGTCGAATACTTGAAGGAACTGGGGGTTTCAATTTCAGAAACGAAAAAAGAAGCTCTGAAAAACAAACCAATCGATGAAAAAATAGAAATGGTTGTCGCGATCATGCAGGAATTGGGCTATGAAGCCCAGGCGATAAAAGGAGAGCCGGGGCAGAATTTAATGATTGATGCCTATAATTGTGTTTTTCATGATCTGGCTTATAGCAATACAGAAGTCTGTGAAATGGATCTGGCGTTACTTTCTTCCCTGCTGGACAGCAAAATTGAACATAGCTGTTGTATGGCAAAAGG
>JAJRWJ010000215.1 GCA_024276805.1 Gammaproteobacteria bacterium | reverse complement strand
GGCAGGAAAAAGTTATCCGATCGTCGATGACGTGATCATCCTGCTGGATCCTGACCAGTACCCAGCCGCATTGAAGTCCCGCCTGGCTGTCGATGACGCTGCCGTCGAAAACCGGGAGGATTTCGCTAAAGACATTCAGTATACCTTCGGCGAAGAATGGAAAACCTACAACAAGGTGCTGCCGGAACATGAGCGGGAATTCAACGAGTATTTCGATATCGTCGATATCGACATATTGGCAATGGCGCGCGTCTGTGATTTAGGCTGCGGGATTGGTCGCTGGGCGCATTTTCTGCACGGCCGGGTCGCCGAGATGCTGCTGCTCGATTTCTCCGAGGCGATTTTTGAGGCGCGGCGCAATCTGGCCGATGCCGATAACGTACTGTTCTTTATGGCGGATCTCAAGTGTCTGCCATTCAGGAACGACTTTGCCGATTTTCTGTATTGCCTGGGTGTGCTGCATCACCTGCCGACGCCCGCGCTGCAGGAAGTCCGCATGTTGTCCAGGTATGCGCCGCAGCTACTCATCTACCTGTACTACGCGCTGGACAACCGGTCTTTGCACTTCCGGCTGCTGCTGGCGGCCGCGACAATGCTCAGAAAGCAGCTGGCCCGTGTGCATGGCGCAGTGGCCCGCAAGCTGATCACGGAACTGCTGCTGTGGCTGGTCTACCTGCCCTGCATCGCCCTGGGCAATTTACTGGCGCCGCTGGGCCTGGGTCGCCATGCGCCACTCTATGAAGGCTATCACGGAAAAAGTCTGCGTCGTATACGCCAGGATGTCTATGATCGTTTTTTTACCCGCATCGAACAGCGCTTCAGTCGAGAACAGATTTGCCGACTCGAAGATACCTTTCGGGAGGTTATCATTTCCGACGGCATTCCCTACTGGCATTTTCTGTGCCGGCGCTGATCCCCCTGCTGTGAAGTCGTACCTGTAAGTGTCGTACAGACTCAAGCCGAATCAACTCTAATGCAGGGGCAGGGCAGGGGGGGCTATGCATGGCAATCGGCCAAGGCCCCGTCAGTCGTCTTGGCTGTCGGTTTGATTCCGCTGCTTCCTGGCCTGATAGCTTGTATAGCCAAAAAAACCGACAACCGCCAAACCCAACAGAATGATCATGGTCATCGGGTTGAAGGCATTTGACGACTGATTGTTGTCCTGGTATTTGAACTTGGTCAAGACGCCCAGAGCCGGGTCATTGATGTCCATGGTAATGGTCCTGGCCGCCAGATTGGTAAACTCCACCTCTCCGCCATCGAAGGGTTTGTTGTTTCTGTTGTCGCTGTCCAAAAGATTGGGGAACAACGGCTTTGTACTGAACATTGCCGGGCCCAGCGCACTGGCGATTTCCTGTTCCAGCTGCGCCGTGGTTTTGCCGTTGGTCTGGATGACTACCGGTGTGCCGTCATCGATGCTGATTTCGATGCTGCCCTGATGAGCGGAGTTCTTCGACCGGTCGAAGACGGTAAAGCCTTCGATGTAATCGACATTCGACGTCAGAACCAGGTCGACCGCCACTTCTATTCCGGCTGCTGTGAAAGTTTTGTCCACCTGGTCGAAGGTCATTCTCTGATTGGAGTAATCTCTGATGGTTATCGAGGTAAAAGAGAAACCGGATTTGTTGGTCAGAAGGATTTCGGGTTTGCCCTGTATGTTCCTGGCCAGTACCCCACGCCAGCTGGGATATTGTTGCTCCATGCCATCATTGAGCGAGGAAACCATTTTCCTGGCAACGTCGATGTCGGAGGTTGCTTTGGGACGGTCCGGGCCTTTGATAAAAAAGATGCCTGTTGCCCGGGATATCACGCCTTCGTCGATGCGCCATTCGACGGTATAGGAAAACAGCGAATCACCGTTTCGTTTTGGTTCGCCGGTGCTGACCCGCAGCTTGTCCTGGCCTGCAGGTGTCGTTGCCGCGAGCAGCTGGTTGGAGCTGGCGATAAAAAGCACAATAAAAGCAAGAAATACAGAATATCTGGCGTGGAATTTTTTCAAGACCGTCCCCCTGGTAAAATAACAGTACTGTTTGCAGGGCATCCTAACACGATCGATGTTTTACTGGCAAAACTGAGTTTCCATGAAATGCCCGTTGTGCGCTGAAAAAT
This sequence comes from Gammaproteobacteria bacterium, assembly GCA_024276805.1. Classification (GTDB taxonomy): domain Bacteria; phylum Pseudomonadota; class Gammaproteobacteria; order Methylococcales; family Methylomonadaceae; genus JANEMG01. Next base: position 2,044 of record JAJRWJ010000215.1, on the reverse strand, counting down.
CCATAGTATCCAACTGGGGAATTGTGTTACAACAGGAACTGCCAGCTTCATCGTCATTTCAAGCAGCGCGGCAGCTGTTTTCCCTGAGCGTGAAGCGCTTTGTCTGTAATTCCGCTTTGTCAGATTGTCCGAAAGCTGGTCATACCCGCAGTGCCAGGGATTTCCGGGTTTGCTGAAATGACGCTATACCGGGCACACGCACGGTCGGCTGGCGAGTGACGTATGTGCACCGTGCAGCACAAATCAATTTTTGAGGAGGTCAGTCATGAACAAAAAAACCAGTGACCCTGAGTCCGGTGGCGCCCTGGATAAAATCCGGGCAGCCCAGTTGTTATATAAAAAAGACCGCAATCAGGGTTGGGCGGCGCTGAATACAATTTTCCGCTCCGGCAAGCCGCCGGAACCAGCCGTGAATGGTCCCTACAGAGGCGAGTTGATTGCTGTGAATATCGCTCCTGGTGCAACCTGGGCAGTTGAGTTTTTGACCTCCCTGTGGATGCCCTGGCTGGGAAAACGCATGTTCCGCGATGAGGCGCGGGGCGACAACATTTTCAGCAACAAGTCTCGATTGATCCTGCGCATCCTGTATCCGTTCTACAAAACAATAACCGCTATCGATGCCGATACTTTCAGCGCCTTTGTTTTCAAGACGCGTGTCGATACTGGTATCGAGGATACCGATCTCAAAGTATTCAAAATAGACTACGATTCCCCGGAAAATCCGAAATTGACCATCCGGCCCATTGTCGACGAGCTTCTGCAGGTGGACGAAAATGTCTATCTGGGCAAAGTGCATTTCAAATGGTTCGGGTCATGGAAAATGATCGCTTATTTCATGCTGCTGCCAGGTTGACAGCTGTTTTATCGGTATTTTTCCCCGCTTTCCGATAAAACCAGCCTGGAAGCGGGACTTCAGTCCCGCACCAATCGAGCGATGCAAAAAGCTCCACTACTCTGTTTACATGGTCTTCAGAAACTCGATCAGGGCCAGTTTGTCCTGATCACTGAGCCCCGGTTCATCCTTTTCATGAAAATAGCCGGTGCCAAAATAATGTCCCCGGTTGACCACGAAATCCGGGCATTTGCTGATTTCCAGCATCGGCTCGACCAGGTCCGCGAATATCTCTTTTGCTTCTTCGTCGCTGGCATTCGCGGGGATGGCCTTGAGGTCTCTTTTCGCTTTCAGAATGACTTTCAGGACCTTCGCATGCTGTTCCATATCCATGTTGGACAGCAGATTGACGGGGGTGCCCTTGGGTATGGGGCCGATTTGTATGCCATCTTCATTGAACAGCCAGGGATACAGGTGTTCGAGCACCGCTGGCGACAAAAAGGCGGGCAGATAACCTTTCGGCACGCGCAGATAGCTGGTGGCAGTGGTCCGGTCGATCACTCCAGGCAACATTTGACCGGATACGGTCTGGTATTTCCGGTCGCCGCGTCTGGTTTCCGGCCATAGCAGCTTGTGTATGGAGTCGTCGAAGGACAGCATGCGGTCCCTGACCGATCCATACCAGTAAAATTTCCCGATCTGGTTGTTGAGCAGCAGCGGCGCCGTGGACCAGACGCTGATCAGTGAAGGCACCCGGGTATAGCCTCGACCACCTGCCGGCATTTGATAGTCCATCGCCTTGCCGGTCACCGGATGATGCACCAGCACTTTGCCGACGGAAGGCAGGCTTTTATAGGACTGGGAGGAAAAATTGTCCCAGATATTGTCGGCGATGGCATTAGTCGCCAGGGGGCTGCAGGCATTGGTTTCCAGCAGCGTCACCGGAATGCGCAGTTCGTTGGACAGGTAATTGTTTTCCAGAAAGTCGTCGGCCAGAACGATTTTCCGCATTGCCTTTCTGAATTCACTGGATTTGCTCCAGGCCCAGTATTCATTGAAGCAGTTCAGATAGTCCGGACCATTGCAGCCCTGGTCGGGGAAGAAACTGAATGCCCTTTCCGGCAATTTGCTGGAGTGGCAGCGAGCGCAGCGTTCGGCAAAAACCTCCTTGCCGCGTTTCAGGACAACAGCATCCTCTGTCAGATATGCCTT
>JAJRWJ010000214.1 GCA_024276805.1 Gammaproteobacteria bacterium | reverse complement strand
GGCCGCGGAGCCAATGGACAGCATCGAGCCGCCAACCCCGGCTGTCAGGGTCACCAGCAGCCATTGATACAGATCCATATTCAGATTCATGTTCAACACCGCAAACATCACCGGAATGTTATCCACGATGGCGGAAAGCATGCCGACCAGGATATTGGCGCTTGTCGCACCCAGAGTATCGTACATGGCCCCTGACAGCAGCTCCAGATAACCGATGTAACCAAGTCCACCGACCGCGAAAACCACGCCGAAGAAAAAGAACAGCGTATCCCATTCGGCATCGCGGACTTTTTCGAAAATATCGTATTCCTTTTCCTCACTGGTCGCATACAGCTTTTGCAGTCTGAATCCGTACAGCATCAGCAGCGACAGACCGGTCATCATGCCCATGAATGGTGGCAGATGCAGTACCTGCTTGAAGCTGATGGCAATGGCGATGGTCAACGCAAACAACACACAAACCTGGATACCTCCCGGCTTCATTTTTACCATCGTTTCCTCGACCGCGTGACTGGCCGGCTCATCCGGTACGGCAAAATGCATGAATGCAGCGGGCACGGCATAGTTGACCACCGAGGGAATGAACAGCTTGAAGAAGTCAAAGAATTCCACATATCCCGCCTGCCAGACCATTAGTGTGGTGATATCGCCAAAGGGACTGAAGGCTCCCCCGGCATTGGCCGCAACCACCAGATTGACAAAGCCCACCGCGACAAATTGAGCATTATTGGCACCCACTGCCATGACCACTGCGCCGACCAGCAGGGCAGCAGTCAGATTGTCGGCCACAGCGGAAAGAAAAAAAGTGATGATGCCGGTAATCCAGAACAACTGCCGATAGCCAAACTCCTTGTGCACCAGCCATGATCGCAGCGCCTCGAAGACATTCCGTTCCGCCATGGCATTGATATAGGTCATCGCCACCAGCAGAAACAACAACAGCTCCGCGTATTCGATCAGGTTGTTTTCGAAAACCCGGTGCATTTCCGAGGCGGGAATACCGTTGGAGTTCGCCAGGTATGCGGCATGGGCCCAGATGATGCCGGCAGCCAGAATGACCGGTTTGGACTTGCGCAGACCGGTGAATTCCTCGGCCATGACGAAGCCATAGGCGATGATGAAGATCAAAACGGCATAGATTCCCCGCTCGGTGCCGGTCAGCCCGAGATTTTTAAAATCAGCAGCCAGAGCCAGTTCAGGAATCAGCAAAACCAGAAGAACAAAAAATAAACGCAACAAAACACCCCCCCTATTGTCCAGAAAAACAAAAACAACTACGCTGACTGCGCCACGGGGCGCAGTCAAAAAAATCAGGTAAAAAGCCAGCCATGACTTTCTGTTGCGAATAGTACCATTTAACGATAATCTTTGTCATTCTATGCCTTGCGGTATATCATAAAAAATTTGTTTCCCAGATCAACCCTTCTGGACCAGATAACTTCAACATGTACCAATACAACCAAGACGACCAAACTATTCTCGAAGAGCGTGTTGCCCAATTCAGGGAGCAGACTCAGCGCTTCCTGCAGGGAAAACTCCCCGAAGACCAATTTCGCGCTCTGCGTCTGATGAACGGGCTCTACATCCAGACCCACGCTCCGATGCTCCGGGTAGCCGTGCCCTATGGTCTGCTGTCGGCAAAGCAGCTACGCAAACTCGCCCACATTGCACGTACTTACGATAAGGGTTATGCGCATATTTCCACCCGACAAAATGTCCAGTACAACTGGCCTCAGCTGGAAAAGGTGCCCGAGATACTGGAACAGCTCGCCAGCGTGCAGATGCATGCCATCCAGACCAGCGGCAACTGCCTGCGCAACACCACCACAGATCCCTTGGCCGGGGTCTGCAAAGATGAAATCGAAGACCCACGCCCGTACTGTGAAATTATTCGTCAGTGGTCCACTTTTCACCCGGAATTCGCCTATTTACCCCGCAAATTCAAGATTGCCGTCAGTGGCGCCGGCACCGACCGGGCCGCGACACAGCTGCACGATATCGGCATACATCTGGTCGCCAATGAACAGGGCGAAATCGGCTTCAGAATCCTGGCCGGAGGGGGGTTGGGACGCACACCGGTGATTGGCAAGACGATCCGGCCCTTTCTGGAAAAGAAGCACCTGCTTTCCTACCTCGAGGCGATACTGCGTATCTATAACCTTCATGGGCGTCGGGACAATAAATATAAAGCACGCATCAAAATCCTGGTCAAGGAAACAGGCGTGGACAAATTTACCGAAATGGTGGAAGCGGAATGGCTGCGCATCAAAGACCACATGGAACTCAGCGACCAGCGCATCGAACAGATAAAATCCTACTTTGCCCCTCCGGCTTATGAACCCGACGCCGACCAGGACAGCAGCTTCGGGATACACCTGCAACAGAATTCAGATTTTGCCGCCTGGGTCAAATTCAACACCAGAGAGCATAGAATTCCCGGCTATAGGGCCGTTTTCGTATCCCTGAAGGCGCCGGATTCGCCACCAGGCGACATTAGCGCCGAACAGCTCGACGCCATCGCCACCCTGGCCGAGCAATACAGCTTCGGCGAAGTGCGCAGCACCCACAGACAGAATCTGCTGTTTGCCGATGTCAAGCAGGCCGACCTGTATGCCCTCTGGCAGCAGCTCGATCAAATCAAACTGGCCACAGCCAATATTGGCACCGCCACGGACATGATCTGCTGCCCCGGACTGGATTTCTGTTCTCTGGCGAATGCCGGTTCGATAGGCATCGCCAGAGAAATCAACGAAGCCCTGGACGATCTGGACTATGTTCACGACCTGGGCGAAATCAACATCAACATGTCCGGCTGCATGAATGGCTGCGCGCATCAGAGCGTGGGCCATATCGGCATTCTGGGGGTGGATAAAAAAGGCGCCGAATGGTACCAGATCACCCTGGGCGGCTGTTCGGAAAACCAGGCCGCCATCGGCCAACGACTGGGCCCCGCCGTGGCAAAAGACCGGATCACCACCGCCATCAGCGACATCCTCGAAGTTTATGTTGAAAAACGCCACGACCAGGAAAAATTCCTGGATACGGTAAAACGGCTTGGCATCGACCCATTCAAAGAGCGAGTTTATGAAAATAATTAAAGATAAAAAAATTGTCGAGGATACCTGGACTTTCGTTGCCGATGACGCGCCTCTGGCAGATGGCGATATCGTCGTCACGCTGGACCGCTGGCAGGCCGAAAAAGACCGGCTGCTGAACCATGCCGGCAATCTGGGGATCAGGCTGGAGCCGGACCAGGACATTGCCGAAATCGCGGCCGATCTGGACAAATTCCAGCTCATAGAGTTGAATTTCCCGGTGTTTACCGACGGCCGCAACTTTTCACAAGCCCGTCGACTGAGAAAACATTATCATTACAATGGAGAAATCAGGGCAACCGGCAACTTCCTGCGGGATCAGCTGTTCTATCTGTACCGGGTCGGCTTCGACTCCATGAGCCCCGCCTACGATGAAAACCTGGAGGAGGCAATTCCCAGGCTGGATGACTTTAGCGTAACCTACCAGCAATCGACCCGATAGCACCCGGCAACATTATCCAGGTAGTTCCCGTCAATTATAGACGGGAACTAATCCGGAACAAGAACGTGCCGACATAATCTATGGCCACAAGCCATTGAATATGAATAAAACAGCCAATCGTGTTTTGCTGAGGCTGGCGCGAGTACAGGCATGCATTTTTCCTTGACGCGCTGCATTAGCCGCAAGTAATTGAACTTTTTTAGTTCTACTTTGCCGCTTCACCGCAAACTCGTCATGCTCGCCGGGAAGCGGGCATCCAGTGCCATGGACGGCATGTTTCAAGCCATCCCTGGAGCCTGGATTCCGGCAGTCCATGCCGGAATGACGATCCTTGAAAAAAGGGATGATGTAATCTGCCAAAGTAGAATTAGGCAAATGTTTTGCCATCAGCCATCAATACAAAAATCCTGCTGTAGCAGAACAAACAGCAGCTGATCTAATTGTTCAGAATACTGATTCCTTTCAACAGATTCAGCGCTTCATGCAACGCATAATCCTTGATCTCGGATTGCTTCTGAGCATCTTTCCCGTCATCCCTGGATTTTTTCCTGCCATTGCCATTTTCTAAATGACGAGACAAGTCAGCCTCTTTGACCGGCTGGAACACCGGCTTGTCCAAAGCTTCCAGCTTCAGCCGGGACAGCTGAATATCGGGAACAATGCCTTCTGCCTGAATGGAGCGACCGGAAGGTGTATAGTAGCGGGCCGTGGTCAATTTCACGGCGCCGCCGTTGCTGGTCGGCAGAATAGTCTGCACCGAACCCTTGCCAAAGGACTTCTCGCCCATGATGACGGCGCGCTTGTGATCCTGCAACGCCCCTGCGACAATTTCCGAGGCTGACGCCGAACCGGCATTGATCAGAACCACGATTGGCGCGCCATCGAGTATATCGTCCGGTGCGGCACTGAACTTCATTTCCGAATCCTCGATGCGCCCCTCGGTATAGACAATCAAACCGCTTTTCAGAAATGCATCGCTGACTGCGACAGCGGCATTCAATACGCCACCGGGATTATTACGCAAATCCAGAACCAACCCTTTCAGTTTGCCAGCATTTTCCTTTTTCAACTCCCTGACTGCCTTTTTCACGCTACTCCCGGTCCGGGACTGAAAACTGCTGATCCTGATATAGCCAAAGCCCTTTTCCAAAATACGCTGCTTGACACTTTTTACCTTGATGATTGCACGGGTAATGGTGAAGTTGAGCGGCGCCTACTCACCCTCCCTGACCACAGTCAACTTTATCTCGCTGCCTGGTTTGCCGCGCATGATCTTTACCGCATCCATCAGGCTCATCCCTTTTACCGGTTTTTCATCCAGACGGATAATCAAATCACCGGCCCGCATGCCCGCTTTTTTGGCCGGCGTATCGTCGATCGGAGCGACGACCTTGACAAATCCGTCCTCCATCGTCACCTCGATACCCAGCCCTCCGAATTGTCCGGTCGTGCCGACCTTGAGTTCGTTATATTGCTCACTGTCCAGATAGGCCGAATGTGGATCCAGTTCTGTCAGCATGCCCCGGATCGCTCCTTCCAGCAGTTTTTTATCAGAAACCGGTTCGACATAATCTTTTTGATGCGCCCAAAAATTTCCGTAAATGTGCGCAAATCCTCATAGGGCAGAGACTCGACCTGCTGCGTGCCGGAAACATCCCCGCGCTCCGCGAAAACACTGCCACCAATGCTGAGGCAAACACCCAGCAAAACACCCAATGACATAATAAAAATATGGTTTTTTTTAGACATCTGTATTAAAACTCCATTAAAGCCGCCAATATTCGATACCGCATTCACCTATCCGGTGCGCCCTTTGCGCACTTTTCTACACCATTTCACTGGGTTGACCGGCCTGCCTTTTTTGCGAATGCCAAAATAAAGACCGGCGCGACTCCGGCCGCCGCTTTTGCCTACCGCCGCAATGACATCTCCAGCCTCCACCCAGTCTCCCATTTCCTTGAACAGACTCTGCGTAAAAGCATACAGCGTCATGAAACCCTTACCATG
>JAJRWJ010000213.1 GCA_024276805.1 Gammaproteobacteria bacterium | reverse complement strand
CGTCAAACAGGTTGATGAACAACAAAATACGGCCTCGAAGAATGCCGGTGAAAGGAAAATATTGTTTTACCGCAGTCCGATGAATCCCACGGTCACCTCTCCGGTACCGGCCAAGGATGCCATGGGCATGGATTATGTCCCGGTTTATGCGGAGCAGAAAAAACCAAAACAGCGCAAGATTCTGTTCTATCGCAGCCCGATGAATCCCACGGTCACCTCTCCGGTACCGGCCAAGGATGCCATGGGCATGGATTATGTTCCCGTGTATGCCGAAGACAGCAGTAATGATGAACCTGCTGGTACGGTCAACATCGATGGGACGGTTGTGCAGCAAATAGCGGTGCGGACCGCCAAAGCGTTTAGAACCACACTGTCGCATACCGTTCGCGCCGTGGGCCGGGTGACTTACGATGAAGAGTTGATGGTGCACTTGCACCCGAAAATCGAAGGCTGGATTGAGCGCCTGGAAGTGGACAAGACCGGGCAATGGGTAAAAAAGGATACCGACTTGTTGAGTATCTATTCACCCCAGCTGGTAACCACCCAGCAGGAATATCTTCTGGCCTTGAATAATCTGAAGGTTTTGCAAAAAAGCCCCATCGAGGATATTCGCCGGGGGGCGGAGGAATTGGTGAGAAGTTCCCGCGAACGGTTAATACTGCTGGATGTCCCGGCTCACCAGATACGCGAATTGGAGCGCACCCATAAAATCAAGAAAAGCCTGCATATCCATACGCCGGCAGATGGTATCGTCATGAAAATAGGCGCCCGGGAGGGGCAGTATGTCACCCCTGCCACGGAAATCTATATGATCGCCGATTTACATAACGTCTGGGTGTATGCCGATATCTATGAATACGAATTGCCCTGGGTAAAAGAAAACGATGCGGTGGAAATGCAGCTGGCTGGCATTCCCGGCAAGGTATTCAAAGGTCATGTGGCCTATATCTATCCCTATGCCGAGGCCAAGACACGCACCATCAAGGTGCGGCTGGTTTTTAAAAACCCGGAACTGCTGCTGAAACCTGAGATGTTCGCCGAGGTGACCATTTTTGCCAGCAAACAACTGGATGCGGTCGTGATCCCGTCGGAAGCAATCATTCGTTCCGGGACACGGGCCCAGGTTTTTGTGGTGCGGGGGCTTGGCAAGTTTGAACCGCGCCTGGTCGAACTGGGCCTTGAATCGAATGGCAAGGTTGCCATCCTGAAAGGGCTGAAAGATGGTGAAGAGGTTGTCACATCGGCCCAGTTCCTGATCGACTCGGAATCGAAACTGCGCGAAGCGACCGCCAAGATGATGGAGCCGGCAAGTATTGTAAAGAAACCGGCTATGAAGAAACAGGGAGAGATGCAACATGATTAAAGCTATTATCAACAGCTCCCTGAACGATCGTTTCATGGTATTGATTGCCACGGTGATTATCGCCATGGTCGGGTTGTGGAGCTACAACAATACGCCTCTGGATGCGATCCCGGATTTGTCCGATGTCCAGGTCATCGTCTTTACTGAATTTCCAGGGCAGGCGCCGCAGGTTGTGGAAGATCAGGTCACCTATCCGTTGACCACCGCCATGCTGGCGGTTCCCAAAGCGAAAGTGGTGCGTGGCTATTCCTTTGTTGGCCTGTCATTCGTGTATATCATCTTTGAGGACGGTACCGATATGTATTGGGCGCGTTCCCGGGTGCTGGAATATCTCAATTATGTCAGTGGCCGCCTGCCTTCAGGAATCAGTCCGGCTTTGGGACCGGATGCCACCGGCGTGGGCTGGGTCTACGAATATGCACTGGTTGACAGGACAGGGAAACATGATCTGTCCGAGCTGCGATCATTGCAGGACTGGTATTTGCGTTATCCCCTGCAAACCGTTCCCGGTGTTTCCGAAGTGGCGTCCATTGGCGGTTATGTCAAGCAATATCAGGTCGAGGTGGATCCCAATGTACTGGAGGCCTATAAAATCCCCTTGAACAAGGTGATCAAGGCCATCAAGGAATCCAATAACGATGTCGGCGGACGACTGGTGGAAATGGGCGAAACGGAATATATGGTCAGGGGCCTGGGCTATATTAAATCCATTGCCGACCTGAAAACCATTCCGGTGGGTGTCGACCTGAACGGCACGCCGATACGATTGCAGGATGTGGCGCATATCCAGCTTGGTCCGGAATTGCGCCGTGGCCTGGCGGAATTGAACGGTGAGGGCGAGGTGGCCGGGGGCATAGTCATCATGCGCTTTGGTGAAAATGCCCTGGCGACCATTCAGGGTGTCCGTAAAAAACTGCAGGAACTCAAGCAGGGTTTGCCGGAAGGGGTCGAGATTGTTCCCGTGTATGACCGGGGGGACCTGATCGAACGCGCCGTGGACAGTCTCAACAGCTCATTGATTCAGGAGCTGGGCATCGTCAGTCTGGTGGTCATTTTGTTTTTATTGCATGCCCGTTCTGCCTTTGTGGCTGTTATCACCCTGCCTCTAGGTATTCTGATGGCGTTTATTGTGATGAATTTCCAGGGGCTGAATGCCAATATCATGTCCCTGGGCGGCATTGCAATCACCATTGGTACGATGGTCGATGGCGCCATCGTCATGGTGGAGAATGCCCACAAGCATCTTGCCAAAGCCGCTGAAGACAAGGGT
>JAJRWJ010000212.1 GCA_024276805.1 Gammaproteobacteria bacterium | reverse complement strand
GAGGGGAGTCGTCCCACCGAGACGGTGGCATTTGCCTATGGAAAATTGATGTGGGAATACACCCCGGTGGATCAAATGGGCGCGACCGGCGCGGCTTCAACGCGTGCCTGGAACCTTGAGACCAACAAGCAGGAATAGCCAGCAAATGATTTAAGGGCGCTTCTATGAATTCTACCTGAGTCCATGGCTTCAGGGCGGATGCTGAGTGTAAGATATTGGTTTCACAGTGGAATCAAAAGATCTTAGCTTCACCCATAGGTTAAGCGGGTATTTTTTGAACCGCTGTGGAATCAAGAGCTTGTGCTATGCGCCGTCATGAAACCACGGATTCAGGTTCTATTTAAAGCGGTGATGGCAAGGTGAAAAACAGGTAGAAGTGCGGAGTTTACAGCGAGTAAACGTGCATTATTACCTTGCATGCGGTGTCGTCAGTGCGATTTCAGTGGATTTTGTGCGGTGCTCATAAAGGATTTTCTGCCTAAGGGTGTGAAACCGTGCGTCAAAGGAGAAAAGTATGGCGGTGGAAGGGTTTCTGCAAGCCGGTGAGCTGGAAGAGGCATTAAGCCAATTACAGGCGCAGGTGCGTGATGCCCCCTCAAAGGCAGAGCTACGCATTTTTCTGTTTCAGTTGCTGGCGGTGATGGGTCAGTGGGAGCGCGCCCTGACGCAGTTAAATGTGGCCGGTGAGCTGGATGCAGCTGCCCTGGCGATGGTGCAGACCTATCGTGAAGCGATTCGCTGTGAAGTGCTGCGTGCCGAGGTCTTTGCCGGTAAGCGTTCACCACAATTATTCGGTAAACCGGCTCAATGGGCGGCCAATCTTGTCGAGGCCCTGCGCCTGTCCGCGGATGGCCATTTTGCACAGTCGAATGAATTGCGTGAACAGGCTTTCGAGCTGGCGCCGGCGTCCTCGGGTGTCTGTGATGGCAAGCCTTTTGACTGGATTGCGGATGCAGATATGCGCCTGGGCCCGGTTCTTGAAGCTATCATCAATGGCCAGTATTACTGGGTTCCGTTTAATCAAATACAACAAATCACGATTGAAGAGCCGGTAGATCTGCGCGACATGGTCTGGATGCCGGCCTATTTTGTCTGGGCAAACGGTGGCGAATCGGTGGGCCTGATTCCGACCCGATATCCAGGTTCTGAGGCGTGTGAGGATGGCGCCATCCGTCTGGCGCGAAAGACGGAATGGCAGCAATACGGTGAAGATCTTTATGTGGGTCTTGGCCAACGGTTGCTAACAACCGATGGCGATGAATATTCGCTCATGGATATTCGATCCATTTCGCTGGATACGGTGATGGAACCGGACCTAAAGGCGGAGTCGGTTGCCACAGACGGGATCGACGATGGCTGAATTAATGCCGAAGGAGCGGCTGCAGCCTTCACTGCTGGATCGTCTTACCGACGATGATCCGCATAAGGCCAGGGAGTCTCGCCAGCAGCGGGTGTTATCTATCGCTGCACTGAGATCGGCCGTGCTACGCGATTTAGGCTGGTTACTCAATGCGGATAATTTTACCGGGGAGCAGCTTAATGATTATCCCTTGGTTGCCCATTCTGTGCTCAATTACGGTTTACCCGATATGGCTGGCCACACCGCATCGAGTACCGATGTGGGCGCCTTGGAGCGAACCCTGCGCCAAGTAATTATCGATTTTGAGCCGCGCATCCTGCGCAATACTCTCAACGTGCGTGCAGTGATCGCAGCCGGGGAGATGAACCATAACGCCATTACCTTTGAAATTGAAGGGGAACTCTGGGCCCAGCCCCTACCGGAGCGCATGTACCTGAAGACACAGGTGGATCTGGAAAACGGCAATGTTTCCGTCGCGGAAAACTCCCGGGCGGGCAGTGCCTGATGGATCCCCGGCTGCTGAGGTACTATAACCGCGAACTGCAACATGTGAGGGAAGTTGGCGCAGAGTTCGCCAAAGAGTTTCCCAAAATCGCCGGACGCCTTGGGCTTGAAGGGCTGGAGTGTGCCGACCCTTATGTGGAGCGATTGCTGGAAGGCTTTGGGTTTTTGGCGGCCAGGGTGCAGCTCAAAGTCGATGCAGAGTTTCCCCGCTTTACCCAGAACCTGCTGGAAATGATTTATCCGCATTATCTGGCGCCAACGCCGTCCATGGCGGTTGTGCAGTTCCAGCCGGATTTGAGCGAAGGATCACTGGCGAATGGCTTTGTCATCCCGCGGCACAGTATCTTGCGCAGCCGTTTGGGCGGGGGCGGGCAAGCCGCCTGCGAATATCGCACCGCCCATGAAACAGGGCTTTGGCCGATCCGGATTAAGGAAGCCGAGTACTTCAGTTATCTGGGCGACCTTGGCAAGCCCGGTTTGCCTCATGTGCAGGGCGCAAAGGCCGGTATTCGTCTACGCCTACAGGCAAATGCTGGTTTGACGTTCGATCAGATATCACTGCAAAATCTATCACTTCATCTTCGCGGCAGTGATGAACTCCCCATGCAGATCTACGAACGCATGCTTGCCAATGGGGTGGCCTTGGTCGTCATGCCGGCCGACAAAAAGTCTTCAGGGTATGAGGTGCTGGACAGGTCTCATATTCAGCGTGTGGGCTTCGAGGACGATCAGGCCTTATTGCCCTATAGTCAGAGATCGTTTAGCGGCTACCGCTTGCTGCAGGAATATTTTGCCTTTCCGGGCCGCTTCATGTTTGTTGAGTTCAACGGTATAGGGAGCGCGGTTCAGCGTTGCAGGGATACCGAAATCGATGTTGTTATTCTGCTGAACCGAAGTGATAGCGATCTCGAAAACCTCGTCAGCAAAGATAACTTTGCCTTGTTTTGTTCACCAGCGATCAATCTTTTTTCCAAACGCACGGATCGTATCCATCTTACCGATAATAAATATGAATACCATGTTGTGCCTGACCGGAGCAGGCCCATGGATTTTGAAGTCTATCAGGTCAAGCGTGTGGTGGGGTTTGGCACCAGCGCCGATCAGGAGCAGGAATTCCTACCATTTTATGCGGCTAACGATCTCGGCACCGAGTCGGATTTAAATGCCTACTATGCCGTGCAACGTGCTCCGCGCCTGCTTTCATCGCGCCAGCGCAGACAGGGCGCCCGTTCCAGCTATCTGGGCAGCGAGGCCTATGTATCGCTGGTCGATGCCAGTGAAGCGCCTTATCGCACAGAGCTGCGTCAGCTTGCGGTGGAAACCCTGTGTACAAACCGGGATCTGCCGCTGCACATGCCGGTCGGTCAGGGAAAAACCGATTTCAGTATGGAAATGAGTGCACCGGTGGAGTCCGTCAGATGTGTGGCCGGACCCACAGCGCCCAAACCGTCATTTGTCGAAGGCGAGACCGCCTGGCGCCTGATTAATCATCTCTCGCTCAATTATCTGTCGCTGGCTGGCGGTAGTCACAACGAAGGCGCGGCTGCCCTGCGTGATCTGATGACGCTGTATGGCGATACCAGTGAGGCGGCGATTAAAAAGCAGGTTGAAGGCCTTAAATCCATCACGACACAGGCCATTACCCGGCGTATTCCGCTTGCCGGCCCGATTACCTTCGGCCGTGGTCTGGAAGTCAGCGTGACATTCAATGAATCTGATTTTGAAGGCTCAGGGGTTTTTCTTTTAGGCGCGGTGCTGGAGCAGTTTTTCAGCAAATTCGTATCGATCAATTCATTTACAGAAACGGTTATTCGGTCGCATGACCGTGGAGAGATAATCCGATGGCCAGCAAGGATAGGGAGGCGCCAGACCTTGTAGCGCTGCAACAGGCCCTGCAGGATGCGCCCTATAATTTTGATTTTTTCCAGGCAGTTCGCCGTCTGGAATGTGCCTATGATGACAAGCCAAGACTGGGGCGGTCGCTGAAGGCAGGCGATGATCCCGTTCGTCTGGCACAACAACCGTCACTGCGGTTTGCCCCTTCGCCGCTGGATTCATTCGAGCCCGGCGGTGAAAACAGGCCGTCCCGTTTATCGGTCAATTTCTTTGGCCTGCTTGGCCCGAACGGACCTTTGCCTTTGCATCTGACGGAGTATGCCTTTGATCGAATGCATAATGCGGGCGATGCCACCTTTGGCCGTTTTCTCGATGTGTTTCATCACCGGATGTTGTCGCTGTTTTATCGGGCCTGGGCCAATGGCCGGCCGGCCGTCGAGTATGATCGTCCGGAGGCCGACCGCTTTGCATTCTATGTCGGCGCCCTTGCCGGTGTGAAGAAACCCGCATGGCCGGATTATGATGCCGAATTGTATTTCGCCCAATTGCACTATGCCGGGCGAATGTCCGGCCAGACGCGTCATGCCGAGGGCTTGAATGCCGTGCTCAAAGGCTTCTTTCGCCTGCCCACCAAGATCACCCAGTTTGTTGGCCATTGGCTTCCGTTGCCGGAAGACTGCCGTTGTCGGCTGGGTGGCACCAGCCAAGCGGCGACGCTGGGTGGCAGTGCAACATTGGGGGCGGAGGTTTGGGACTGTCAGAGCAAATTCCGCATTACCCTCGGCCCCGTCGGATTCAGCGACTACCAACGCTTTCTGCCGGGCACAAAAAGTATTCAACGGATGGTCGGGTTGTTACGCCAGCATATCGGTGATGAACTCTGTTGGGATGTGAATTTGGTTTTGAAAAAAGAGGAAGTGCCTGGTTTAAGGCTGGGGAAACTGGGGCAGCTGGGCTGGACAACATGGCTGATGACAGAAGGTGCCAGCCATGATGCGCAGGATTTGGTTATGGAGCCGGTAACGCAGGTGGCGGAGACCGTCACCTAAGCAGGGGGGTAAGAAATATGCACATAGAAATAAGCGCACTCCATTCGGCCTGTTTGACGACTATTCATATTGTTATACAGGAAGTGTGTTATGACTGATATCAGCCGGGTTGCCTTGTTTGGCAAACTCAACAGCCTGGGTTACAGGGCAATAGAAAGCGCTACGGTGTTTTGCAAAATGCGCGGTAATCCCTATGTTGAACTGGTGCACTGGTTTCACCAGATTCTCCAACTGCAAGACTCTGATCTGCATCGCATCATCAAGCAGTTTAATCTCGAACCCTCGCGCCTGGCACAGGATTTTACCGATGCCCTGGATCGCCTGCCGCGTGGCTCTACCTCCATCTCGGATTTTTCATCACACATCGAAGAATCCGTAGAGCGGGGCTGGGTCTACGGCACACTGATGTTTGGTGAATCCCAGGTACGTACCGGTCACCTCGTCATTGGTGTCTTTAAAACATCCAGCTTACGTCATGCCTTGCTGGGCATCTCAAAACAGTTTGAAAAAATCAATCTCGACACGTTGACGGAACAATTTGATGAAATTGTCGGTGGATCGCCTGAAGAGCACATGAGCGCCAATGACGGTTTTCAGGTGGGCGGTGGTGCCGTGCCGGGTGAGGCGAGTGGCGCCATGGCGCCGGCACAACTGGGCAAGCAGGAGGCGGTGAAACAGTTTTCCATCGATTTGACCGAAAAGGCGCGCAAGGGTGAGCTGGATCCCATCGTCGGCCGTGATGCCGAGATTCGCCAGATCATCGATATCCTGATGCGCCGCCGGCAAAACAATCCAATCCTGACCGGTGAGGCGGGTGTTGGAAAAACGGCCGTGGTTGAGGGCTTTGCCTTGCGCATTGCTGCGGGTGATGTACCGCCCAGCCTTACCGATGTGAGCTTACGCACCCTGGATCTGGGCCTGTTACAGGCCGGCGCCAGCATGAAAGGTGAATTTGAACAGCGCCTGCGGCAGGTGATTGAAGAGGTGCAGTCATCACCCAAGCCCATCATCCTGTTTATCGACGAGGCCCATACCCTGATCGGTGCCGGTGGTGCTGCCGGTACAGGCGACGCCGCCAACCTGCTCAAGCCTGCATTGGCGCGCGGCACCTTGCGTACGGTGGCGGCCACCACCTGGGCCGAGTACAAGAAATATTTTGAAAAAGATCCGGCCCTGACACGCCGCTTTCAGGTCGTGCAGGTGGATGAACCGAGTGAAGAGAAGGCGATCCTGATGATGCGCGGCATGGCCTCGACGCTGGAATCACATCATCATGTCCAGGTGCTGGACGAGGCGCTGGAATCGGCGGTCAAGCTTTCGCACCGTTACATCCCGGCGCGGCAACTGCCGGACAAATCCATCAGCCTGCTCGATACCGCCTGTGCCCGGGTGGCCATCAGTCAGTCCGCTTCGCCCGCCGAAGTCGAAGACACCTGTCATCGCATCACCTCTCTGGAAACCGAACTGGAGATCATTGGCCGCGAAAAGGTTATTGGCATGGATGTCGGTAAGCGTGAATCCGAGGCCACGGAAAAACTTGAGACTGAGCAAGCCCGTCTTGACGCGTTAAAACAGCGATGGGCGACAGAGAAGGAGCTGGTCGACAAGATGCTGGAGATTCGTGCGCAGCTGCGCGGTCATACCGGCAAGGTGGAGGGCACGGAGAGCGAACTGGAAAAAGGTGCTGATGAGGTGTCCGCAGCGATCACTGTTGAGACCGGAAAACTCGAGTCCGAAGAGGATGTATCGGCAGTGCTGAGTGATGCAGAGCGCAGCGATCTGTTGCAAAACTTGCAGGACTTGCAAGAGCAACTAACCACACTGCAGGGCGAAACGCCGCTCATTTCCCCCAGTGTCGATGGCCAGGCCATTGCCGCCGTGGTGGCGGACTGGACCGGTATCCCGGTCGGCCGCATGGTGAAAAACGAAATCGATGCGGTGTTAAAACTTGCCGAAACACTGAATCAGCGCGTGATCGGCCAACGTCATGCCCTTGAGGTGATTGCGCGCCGGGTGCAAACCAGCCGGGCCGAGCTGGATAATCCCAGCAAACCCATTGGCGTATTCATGCTCTGTGGCCCCTCGGGAGTGGGCAAGACCGAGACCGGCCTGGCGCTGGCGGAAGCGCTTTACGGTGGTGAGCAAAATGTCATCACCCTGAACATGAGTGAATTTCAGGAGGCGCATACCGTCTCGACCCTGAGGGGATCACCGCCCGGCTATGTCGGTTACGGCGAAGGTGGAATACTCACCGAGGCCGTGCGCCGTAAGCCCTACAGTGTGGTATTGCTCGATGAGGTGGAAAAGGCCCATCCCGACGTGCATGAGGTCTTTTTTCAGGTGTTTGATAAAGGCTGGATGGAAGATGCGGAAGGGCGCTTTATCGACTTCAAAAACACCTTGATCCTGCTGACATCAAATGTCGGCACAGATCTGGTCATGAACATGTGCAAAGATCCCGAACTCATGCCTGATCCCGAAGGGTTGGCCCAGGCCATGCACGAGCCCTTGCTAAAGGTGTTTCCCGCTGCGCTGCTCGGCCGCTTGGTGGTGATTCCCTACTATCCACTCAGTGATGACATGCTGGGCAAGATTATCCGGCTGCAGATGGGGCGTATTAAAAAACGTATTGCAGAAAATCACAATATCCCGTTTGAATATGATGACGCGGTGGTGGAGCTGATCGCCAGCCGTTGCACCGAAGTTGAAAGTGGTGCGCGTATGGTGGATGCAATTCTAACCAATACCGTCTTACCCGCCATCAGTGAAGAGCTTCTCAAGCGCATGATGCAGGGTCAAAACATAGCGCGTGTGAGGGTGGGTATTGATAAGGGTATTTTGCAATATCAGTTTGACTGAAGAGTGTGCCATTATGGCATGTCCTGTTATGTGTCAGCGACGATGAAGGAATGACAGAAGATGGCTAAGATCACCCAGGAAAACCGAGAAATAAAACTCAAGACACCGTTGGGTGATGATGTCCTGTTGATCGGCACGATGAGTGGCCATGAAGCGCTGGGCGAGCTGTTCGAGTATCAATTGGAACTGATCAGCGACACCACCGACGCCGATTTCAACCAGCTGATTGGTGACACCGTCACCATAAGTTTACAGCTGGCTGATGGCAGTACGCGTTATTTCCACGGCCATGTCAGCCGCTTTGCGCAGACCGGCATCAGCGGCCACACAGCCAACTACCAGGCTACCGTAGTGCCCTGGTTCTGGTTTCTCACCCAAACCTCAGATTGCCGCATTTTCCAGAACATGACCGTGCCGGACATCATCAAAGACGTCTTTCGCGAGGTCGGCTATACCGATTTTGAAGACACTCTGAGCGGCAGCTACAGAAACTGGGTGAACTGTGTCCAGTATCGTGAAAGCGATTTCAATTTTATCAACCGACTGATGGAGCAGGAGGGGATCTATTACTATTTCAAGCATGAAGAAGACAAGCATACGCTGGTTCTGTCCGATAGTTACAGTTCGCATGAGCCTGTCGAGGGCTATGAAGAAGTCTCCTATCATCCTCCGGCGGGCTCCACGGTGATCGAAAAGGAGCACCTCTACACCTGGGAAGTCACACAGCAACTGCAACCTGGTACCTTCGTGTGCCAGGATTTCGACTTCACCGCACCGAAAAAGATCTGATGGCCGAATCGAATAAACAGCGTGACCACGCCAAGGCAGACTTGGAGATTTACGACTATCCCGGTGAATACAAGGAATTCAGCGATGGTGATCAGTATTCACGCGTCAGGCTGGAAGAAATACAGGCAAACCACCTGCGTGGTAATGGCCATGGCGATGCCCGCGGCCTGACCGTGGGAGGACTGTTCAAGCTGACCGATCACCCACGTGAGGATCAGAATATTGAATACCTCATTGTCTCGGCCAGTTATGAGCTTGCCGCAGGTGATTATGGCTCAGGTGGCGGAGGTGAAAGCCAGGTGTACTCCTGTGACATCCATGTTATCAATGCGCAGGAACCCTTTCGGCCCCTGCGCATTACCCCTCGGGCCCTGGTTCAGGGGCCGCAGACCGCCATCGTGGTTGGGCCATCCGGCGAGGAGATCTGGACCGATGAACACGGTCGGGTAAAGGTGCAGTTTCACTGGGATAGATACGGCGAAGCGAATGAAAACAGTTCATGTTGGATCCGTGTCTCACAAGTGCATGCGGGTAAGGGCTTTGGTGGTATCGACGTACCCCGCATTGGTGAAGAGGTGATTGTTTCCTTCCTGGAAGGTGACCCGGATCGTCCCATTATTACCGGCCGTGTGTATAACGGTGATAATAAACCGCCCAATGGATTGCCCGCCGCAGCCATGATCAGCGGCATGAAAACCAACAGCACACCGGGTGGCGGCGGTGATAACACCATCATGCTGGATGATACCAAGGGCAATGAACTGATTCGTATCCATGGTCAGTTCGATATGGATACCACCGTTGATAACGACCTGCGTGAGCATGTATTGAATAATCGCAGTCGTGATGTGGCGGTGGATGAAACCATTTCGATTGGTAATGACCGCATAGAAGATGTCGGCAACGATGAAACAACGACCATTGGAAATAATCGTACCGAAACTGTTGGGGCTAACGAGACAATATCCATAGGAAGTAGTCGATCGGTTACAATCGGTAAAAATAAAAGTGAAACGATTGCGATCAACAAGGCCGAGACCATCGGTGTTGCCAAAGAACTCACCATTGGCGGTGCCTACCAGGTAACCGTCGGTGCGGCGATGAACGAAACAATTGGTGCCGCAAAGGCAGAAGAAATTGGCGGGGTGAAATCTGTCAACGTCGGGGTTAATAGTAGTGAAAATATAGGTGGTAATAAATCGGTTAGTGCTGGAAAGGATATATCAGAGAGTGCGGGGAAAGATGTCAGCGTATCCGCCGGCAAGAAGATGAGCTTGACCTCCGGTGATGATTTTTCCCTTAGTGGTGGTAAAAAGGGTGTTATTGAGATTGCAGATGAATTGACCATTAAATGCGGTAAGGCCACTATCGTGATGAAGAAGAATGGTGACATTACGATTAATGGCAAAAAAATTGTAGTGAAGGCCTCAGGCGACATTGTGATGAAAGGCAGTAAAATATTACAGAACTAGGTGGCTCTCGTGATCCTGGCAGAGTAAAAGTATTTATGTAGGTTGGTGGTGAGGAACGAACCCCAAGGTGGAAAATCGCGAGACTGTATGAATATTGGAAAGCGGCAGGTAGCAAAAGATGACTGAAAAAACCTTAAAAACCATTGATAAACTTGCTTCACAGCAGAAGATAAGTGGTGTTGTGATTGGTGTATTGCTTGGTTTTTCCGATAACAGCCGGCCCTTGGTCGCCTTTTCCGGAAACAAAAGTGAAACAGGGATAGAAGCCAGCACGACATCGACACTAAGTTCAGATGATGTGGGAAAAAAGGTGGCGTTGTTATTTGAAGGTGGTGATCCGGCTTGTCCTATTGTCATCGGTCGAATACAACACCCTGAAGAGATTGTTCAGCCATCGAAAACGAGAGAAACTGTTGATATGGATGGTGAGCAGTTGGAGTTTAGTGCTGAAAAGGAAATTGTTCTCCGTTGTGGTAAAGCTAGTATCACCTTAACCAAGGCAGGAAAAATTATTCTACGGGGTACCTATCTGGTGAGTCGTTCTTCCGGAGTGAATCGTATTAAGGGTGGTTCGGTGCATGTCAATTAGAAAAAGCGATTTGTACATTAAAGGCTTATTGTGTGGGCGTTAAATAATCAAACCCCTTTTGCAGCTGAGCGCTGTTGGGTGCGTGATAAAAATGGAGCCGAAGTATGGCTGGTTGCCGTAAAGGCGACCTTTTCTATTGAAACTGATGGAACAATAAGCATCGCCGAGGAGCAAGAAGAGGTGAATATTGCCCCTAAATTTCGCGGTGCCCCTGATTGTTCCAGCCTACTATATGATACCGACCTACCTCATCTAAAAAAAAATACGGATGTCCTTATTGAGGGCCATGCCTATGCCCCCCAGGGACGGCCGGCAAAAAAGGTAGATGTTGGCTTTAAAGTTGCAAAAGTTCAAAAAATTTTGCGCATTATCGGTGATCGGCAATATGTGAAAACCCTCGCGGGTATCACGTTGAGTTCGCCCCAAGCATTTATAAAAATGCCGATTACTTACGAACGGGCATACGGTGGAACAGACCTGTTATCAGATAACTCTAAACATCATGCCTGGGAAGCCCGTAATCCGATTGGTTGTGGTTTTGCCACTAAAGGGGCGCATTTGGCAGGAAAAACAGTGCCTAATATTGAGGATCCAAAGGCGTTAATTGGTGATTGGAAACAGCGGCCCCGTCCGGCGGGCTTTGGCCCGATTGCAGGGCACTGGTCACCTCGAGTTGAGCTGGCAGGTACCTATGATGAGAACTGGGAGGAGACCCGTCAACCATTATTGGCGGAGGATTTTGATGAACGTTATTACCAGTGTGCACCAGAAGATCAACAGGTAGCCGGTTACTTAAAAGGAGGCGAGCAGGTTGACCTTTACAACCTGACCCCCAATGGGCATCTGCAATTTTTTCTGCCTCGGCTATCGTTGTCTTTTACAACAAACTTCGATGACGGCTCCAGTGAGCAACATCGAGCAGTAATACATACCGTGACAATAAAGCCGGATGATGCCAAAGTCGTTGTGGTTTGGCACACCCACCTAGAATGTCACCATAAGGTACTGAAGTTAACAAGTACCTCTATACGCCTCAAGAAGCGAATTTTGCTTTCTGAGCAG
>JAJRWJ010000211.1 GCA_024276805.1 Gammaproteobacteria bacterium | reverse complement strand
TTCGATGCAGCGTTCATCGTCACAGAGAAATTTCATTCTGGCCATGTGTTTCTCCCATCCCCCAATCAAACCTTGCGCAGACGGCACAGCGAGACCTTGGTTTCCTGCATCGCGGTCACTGCATCGTAGCCATAGGTAAACACCGTGTTGCACGATTCGCCCAGCACATAGGGCGCACTGCCGGCCGGGTATCTGTGGCGCAGATCCTCACCCTGAAAATGGCCGCCGAAATGAAACGGCATAAACACCAGCCCGCGGGAAACCCGTTCCGTGACAAAAGCCTGCACTTTGATGCGGCCACCTTCCGGACCTTCCACCCAGACCATGTCGCCGTGTCTGAGCCCGGCATCGTTGGCGTCGCCCGGATTGATCTCCACGAACATCTCCTGCTGCAATTCCGCCAGCCAGGGATTGGAGCGGGTTTCCGCGCCGCCGCCTTCATACTCGACCAGCCTGCCGCTGGTCATGGTCAGCGGGAACTCCTTGCTGTAATCGATTTTCTGGATGGACGCAAAACGCGTCGGCAAGCGGTAGAAGGATTTCCGGTCGGCATAGGTCGGGAATTTTTCCACCATGTCCCGACGGCTGGAATAGATCGGTTCGCGGTGCACCGGCACCGGATCGGGAAACTGCCAGACCACGCAACGCGCCCGGGCATTGCCGAAGGGCGCGCAGCCATGTTCGATGGCCACCCTCTGGATGCCGCCGGACAGATCGGTTTTCCAGTTTTTGCCTTCCGCCTGTAATTTTTCATCGGCGCTCAGTTCATCCCACCAGCCCAGCTGCTTGAGCAGTTCGGCGCTGAATTCCGGATAACCGTCCCGAATCTCAGACTCCCGGGTATAGGACCCTTCCGCGAGCAGGCTGACGCCATCACGCTGCACACCGAAACGGGCGCGAAACGACAGGCCGCCTTCGGCAACCGGCTTGCTGGTGTCATAAAGCAGCGGCGTACCGGGATGCTGCATGGTCGCGCCGCCCCAGCACGGCCAGGGCAGGCCGAAATATTCGCCATCACAGGGGCCGCCCCGCGCCTGCAACGTCGTGGTATCGAAGGTATGCCAGTTATCCTTTTGTTTTTTCAGACGCTCCGGGGTCTGGCCGGTGTAGCCGATGGTCCAGGCGCCGCTGTTGAATTCCCGGGTGATGTCCTCGATCAGCGGGCGATTCTTGCGCACCCGGATATGCTTGAACATTTCCCCGGCGAAACCGAATTTTCGGGCGAACAGGTACAGAATCTCATGATCCGGCCTGGCTTCGAACAGCGGTTCGATGACCTGATCACGCCACTGCACGGAGCGGTTCGATGCGGTGACGGAGCCATAGGTTTCAAACTGGGTGCAGGCCGGCAGCAGGTAGGTGTCGTTTTGCCGTTCGTGCAATACCGCGCTGACCGTGGGATAGGGATCGATGACCAGCAGCAGATCAAGCTTTTCCATGGCCTGCTTCATTTCCGGTGCGCGGGTCTGGCTGTTGGGTGCGTGTCCCCAGAACACCATGGCCCGGAGATTGTCCCGCTGGGCGATGTTTTCCGCATCTTCCAGGACGCCGTCTATCCAGCGCGATACCGGAATGCCGCTGCTGTGCATGGTGCGCTTTGGCGTGCCACTGCCATCGGCATAGAGCTTCTGGTCGAAGCGCTGCGACAGCCATTGATAATCGACGTCCCAGACCTTCGCCCAGTGTTGCCATGCGCCTTCGGAGAGACCGTAGTAGCCGGGCAGGGTGTGTGCATTAGGGCCCAGGTCGGTGGCGCCCTGGACATTGTCATGGCCGCGGAAGATATTGGTGCCGCCGCCGGCCACACCCATATTGCCCAGCGCCAGCTGAAAGATGCAATAGGCCCGGGTATTATTGTTACCGGTGCTGTGCTGGGTGCCGCCCATGCACCAGATGAAGGTGCCGGGACGATTTTCGGCCATGGTTTTCGCCGCCAGAAGCACCTGCCGCTCCGGCACACCGGTGACCTGCTCGACCCGCTCCGGTGACCAGCGGGCCACTTCCTTGCGGATTGCATCCATGCCATAGACGCGCTGGCGGATGAATTCCCGGTCTTCCCAGGTATTTTCGAAAATATGCCAGAGCATGCCCCAGATCAACGGCACGTCGGTACCGGGGCGCAGCGCGATATGCTGGTCGGCGTGTGCGGCGGTACGGGTGAAACGCGGGTCGATGACGATCAGCGGAGCGCCACGCTCCCTGGCCTTGAAGATGTGCAGCATGGACACCGGGTGGGCCTCGGCGGGGTTGCCGCCAATGATCAATATCGCCCTGGCATTGTGGATATCGTTGAAGGAATTGGTCATTGCCCCGTAACCCCAGGTATTGGCGACGCCGGCGACGGTAGTGGAATGGCAGATCCTTGCCTGATGATCGATATTGTTGGAGCCCCAGAAAGCGGCGAATTTGCGAAACAGGTAGGCCTGTTCATTGTTGTGTTTGGATGAACCCAGCCAATACACAGAATCCGGACCGGACTGCTTGCGCAGTTTCAGCAGACGCTCGCCAATGGCCTCGATGGCCTGTTCCCAGGTAATGCGCCGCCATTTGCCATCGACCAGCTGCATTGGATATTTCAGACGCCGTTCGCCATGCCCGTGTTCTCTGACCGAGGCGCCCTTGGCGCAATGCGCTCCCAGGTTGATGGGATGGTCGAAGGCCGGCTCCTGACCGGTCCAGACACCGTTTTCCACCTCCGCGATGATGCCACAGCCCACCGAGCAGTGGCTACAGACAGTGCGCACCTGTTTTTTCCCGACCTTCGGCTCGCTGAGCCGCCCTGTGCTTTGCGCCGCCGCTTTCTCCATCATGTTCAGCGGCATGCTCCCGGCAATCACGGCTCCACCGGCCGCCAGTCCGGCATTGCGCAGAAAGGTCCTCCTGTCGATGCTGTGCCCCGTGGTCGCGTGATGACTATCGGGTGTCGTCCCGGCAGCCGGTCGTTTGCGCAGTTTCATGGTCTGTTCCCCCTCGAAGATCAAACGCTGCGGAGCGGGTCAGAAGCGGGCTTTCCGGTAGTATTTTTGAATGTGCCCGGTTTCCCGGTAGCCCTGCTTCGGGATTTCCTCTGTATTTCCCGGGGAACGCAGCGCAAGGCTGTCCGCGGACAACGGTTCGATGCTGACAAAGGTGAATATAGCGGTGATCCCGGAAAGCATATTTTTGAAAAACCGGCGACGTGTGGTCTGGATTGCGTTGCTCATAATAATTGTTTCCAGCAGGTGCAGTTATATTTTCAGACTTTAATCCTGTTGTACAAAAATATCAACTGGGCTGTTATTTTCGCGCCGCACAGATGATTTCATAGGCCTTTCTGATTTTCTGGGTTTTTTCCTTGGCCATGGTCATCATTTCTTCAGGCAGCCCCTTGGCGACCAGTTTGTCCGGATGATGTTGACTGATCAGCCGCCGGTAGGCCTTTTTCACCTCGCTGTCACTGGCCGAGGCAGTCACGCCCAATACCGCATAGGCGTCCTGCAGACTGGGCTGGCTGGATACAGAGCCTGCGCGCCGCTGTCGGTAATGGCTTTTCTGGTAAAAGCGCTGCTGGGCCTGTAATTGCAATTTCAGGCGCTGATAATCGAAGCGGGATATTCCCAGCTGGGCGCATATCTGCAGCAGCAACCGGTCTTCACGGCTGCTGATACTGCCATCGGCCAGAGCCGCCTGAATCTGGATTTCCAGAAACATGCGTACCAGATTCAGGTGATGATGGCATTCCAGGCGAAATTGCCGCAGTGTTTCCTGCAGGGGAAAATCACTGTGCTTGCCCTCCTGAAACAGCTTGATCGCGGCCTGACGCATGTCACCGGCCAGGCCCATTTCCCCCATGATGCGCGTGGCCAGGTCGATTTCCGCCTGGGAAACCCGGCCGTCGGCCTTGGCGACATGGCCCATGATCGAGAAAGTCGCGGTAAAAAAAGCCATTTGGATGCGCTGCTGGTCGCCCGACTTGAAACGCCAGCCCTCGATTCCGTCCAGGCCGACATCGAACTGATGGCCAAAGGCAACGCCCAACAAAGCCCCAAGCGGCCCGCCGACAAAAAGTCCGAAGGCGCCACCCAAAATCTTACCTGCCCAACTCATGGTGATATGGATTGATTGTGAAAAATGCTAAACTTACCGCAATCCTGAATTTATAGATAGTTTTGAGTCGTTTTTATGAATCCTCCGGCTGTACTTTTCCAATCGAGCCTGACCAGCCTCGAGCTGCTCAATCGCGGCAAGGTCCGCGACATCTATGCAATCGATGACGAACACCTGCTGATGGTCACGACCGACCGGATTTCCGCGTTCGACGTGATATTGCCGGACCCCATTCCCGGCAAGGGACTGGTGTTGACCCGCGTAACGAAATTCTGGTTCGACTGGAGTCGTCCGATCATCGCCAACCATATCGCCGGTCTGACCCTGGAACAGGCGTTGCCGGACGCCGCGGAACGGAATCAGGTTCAGGGCCGGGCCATGATCGTGAAACGACTGCGTCCGCTGCCGGTGGAAGCCATCGTCAGAGGCTATCTGATCGGTTCCGGCTGGAAGGATTATCAGCACACCGGAAGCGTTTGCGGCATACCGCTGCCGGCAGACATGCAACTGGCGGAGCGACTGCCGGAGGCCATCTACACCCCCTCCACGAAAGCGGAACTCGGCGCCCACGATGAAAATATTTCCTATGCCAGAACCGGCGAGCTGCTGGGCCCGGACCTGGCCGCCCGGGTTCGCGACATCAGTCTGCGGCTGTACAATGCTGCCGCTGCGTATGCCCTGCAGCGCGGCATCATCATCGCCGACACGAAATTCGAATTTGGTGTCGATGCCGCCGGCGCCCTGTATCTGATCGACGAGGTATTGACGCCCGACTCTTCCCGCTTCTGGCCAGCCGGGCAATATCGCCCGGGCGTCAGCCCCCCCAGCTTCGACAAGCAGTTCATCCGTGATTATCTGGAAACACTCGCATGGGACAAGACCCCTCCCGGACCCGAGCTGCCGCGGGATATCATCGAAAAAAGCAGCGCCAAATATCGCGAGGCGGAAAGGCTGCTGACGCAGGACAGCGTGGCTCGATGACTGCCTGTGAAAGGCCGGGAACAGTCAAATCAGGCCGTGTTCGGCAAACGAATAGGGCACGCCATCGCCAATGATGAAATGATCCAGCACCCGGATATCCAGTAATGCCAAAGCCTGCTGCAGCTTGCTGGTAATTTGTTTGTCGGCCTGGCTGGGTTCGGCGATTCCCGATGGATGGTTATGGGCGAAGATCAGCGCCGCGGCATTGTGCTGCAGCGCCCGCCTGGCAACTTCCCGGGGGTAGACGCTGGCGCCGTCTATGGTGCCGTGGAACAATTCTTCCAGCTCGATGATGCGGTGCTGATTGTCCAGAAACAGACAGGCGAACACTTCATGCTGATAGCCGCCCAATTGAGCACACAGAAACGCCCGGGTCATATCCGGACTGGTCAGCGAATCGCCACGCTGCAGAATTTCCATAAAATGCCGCCGGGCCATTTCCATGACGGCCTGCAGCTGCGCATATTTGGCATTGCCCAGACCGCGGCACTGGCAGAAGCGGACTATATCGGCGCGCAACAGGGCGCGCAGCGACCCGAACTGGCCGAGCAGATCCCGGGCCAGGTCCACGGCAGACTTGCCCGGCGTACCGGTGCGCAGAAAGATAGCCAGCAATTCCGCATCGGTCAATGCCCCCGGACCACGCTTGAGCAGTTTCTCCCGGGGACGCTCCTCCGCCGGCCAGTCGTTGATTGCCATAGTCAGCTCTTCGACAAATAAATTTAAAGGATAGAAGAATCGGCCCAGACTTGCCATAATAAAGCGTTTTTAGCGCAGCAGAATGAAAACAATCAGTAAGCGTATACTTTTGGGCGTCAGTGGCGGCATCGCGGCTTACAAATCGGCACAGCTGGCCAGATTACTGTACAGACAGGGGGCGGATGTGCGGGTGGTGATGACCATCTCGGCGACCCGATTTGTCACTCCACTGACCTTTCAGGCGCTGACCGGACACCCGGTGCACACCACATTGCTGGACGAACACCAGGAAAATGCCATGGGCCATATCAATCTGGCGCGCTGGGCAGATCTGCTGCTGGTCGCGCCGGCGACCGCCAATGTGCTGGCCAAATTCAGCCAGGGGCTTGCCGATGACCTGTTGTCGACACTGTATCTGGCGGCTGAGTGCCCGGTGTTCGTCGCACCGGCGATGAATCAGGCCATGTGGGCCAAACCCGCTACCCGGGAAAATCTGCAACGACTGAAAAACCATGGGGTCACTGTTCTGGGCCCGGAGCAGGGTGAGCAGGCCTGCGGGGAAACCGGTCCCGGCCGCATGCTGGAGCCGGAGACGATTTGCCGGCTGCTTTTTCCCTCAGCCAACGGCGCTCCGCTGCAGGGGAAAAAGGTGTTGATCACGGCCGGACCGACGCGGGAACCGCTGGATCCGGTTCGCTACATCTCCAACCGCAGTTCCGGCAAAATGGGCTATGCTTTGGCTAATGTGGCGGCAAAGTTCGGCGCCGAGGTGACCCTGATCAGCGGGCCGGTGGCATTGCCGGCGCCTGCCGGTATTAAAGTCCTGTCTGTGGAAACGGCGCAGCAGATGTATGATGCCGTACTCGCCCAGGCGCACCGGCATGACATCTATATCGGCGCTGCCGCGGTGGCGGATTACAGCCCCGCTGCCGTGGAGAAGGAAAAAATCAAGAAACACGCCGATGAGCTGCTGTTGCCGCTGCAAAAGACCCGCGATATCCTGGCGGCCGTCGCGGCCTTGCCAGACAAACCCTATACAGTCGGCTTTGCGGCGGAAACCGAGGACTTGGCATTGCATGCACAAAAAAAATTGCAGAGGAAAAATCTGGATATGATCGCCGCCAACTGGGTGGGAAGGGAAAGCGGTGGTTTCGATTCCGACCGGAACGCCCTCAGCGTTTTCTGGCAAGGCGGTCATTGTCAGCTGGAAATGGCAGACAAGAGGGTGATAGCCGAACAATTACTGGATTTGATAGCTGAGAGAATCAATGCAAAAAGTACAGCTTAAAATACTGGATGACAGACTTGGCAAGGAAATTGCCCTGCCGCAATACGCCACCAGCGGTTCTGCGTGCCTGGACCTGCGCGCCTGCCTGACCGAAGCACTGACCCTGCAGCCAGGGGCAACAGAGTTGATTCCCACCGGACTGGCGATTCATATTGCCGATCATAACCTGGCCGCCGTACTGCTGCCCCGCTCCGGTCTGGGACACAAG
>JAJRWJ010000210.1 GCA_024276805.1 Gammaproteobacteria bacterium | reverse complement strand
GCTCCGCAACACAGAACATAACCGGCGGATCAGTTTTTCCTCCGGGTTTTCTATTTCTATGGTGTCGGCCAGTTCCAGCATGGTGAAGTCAGTTCAATTCGTTGTCGCTTTCGCCGACCTGATGCAACATTTCGATATTGTCTTCATTGACATGGCCGGCGGCGATTTCCCGCAGCGCCACAACGGTATCCTTGTTTTTGCCCCGCGGCACGAAGGGTTCGGCGTTCTTGCTCAATTGGCGCGCCCGTTTGCTGGCCAACAACACCAGCTTGAAACGGTTATCGACATTTTCCAGACAATCTTCTACAGTGACTCTGGCCATTTTGGCTCCTGTTTTTGGTGAAAATAAAATCTGCTGCAGCATGCCGGCCGGGCAAAAATTGCGCCGGAGCAATGCTGAGGCTTCAGTAATCTTTTGATCATAATATGGTTATGCTTCAGAGACAACAACAACTTTTACGCAGTTCCGGATATTGTCAATGCTGCAAGCTGTTCTTGTCAGGAAAAACTCCCAGGCTGGCTGGAGGCGGAGTCCTTCCGCCTTCCGGGCAGCAGTATGGCGTCAGCCGCGCTGCCGGAGCATGGCAACCGCTGGCAGTTCCTTGCCTTCCAGCAGTTCCAGGAAGGCGCCGCCGCCAGTCGATGTATAGGAAACCCGTTCGCTGATGCCGTATTTGCTGATCGCTGCCAGCGTATCGCCGCCGCCAGCCATGGAATAGGCGGGGCTCTCGGCGATGGCCCTGGCCAGGGCCTCGGTGCCGGAACCAAACTGATCGATCTCGAAGACTCCGACCGGGCCGTTCCAGACAATCGTACCGGCGGATTTCAGCATCTCGGCATAATGGTTTGCCGTTTCCGGACCGATGTCCAGGATCAGGTCGTCATCGCTGACCTGGTCGACTCTTTTGACGGTCGCGGCCGCCGTTTCGGAGAATTCCTTGGCACAGACCACATCCACCGGCAAGGGGATATCGTTGCCATTGGCCTTGGCGTTGGCCATCAATTGCCGTGCCTCTTCGATCAGGTCCTCTTCACACAGGGACTTGCCCACCGGATGCCCGGCAGCGGCAATGAAGGTGTTGGCGATACCGCCGCCGACGATCAGTTGATCGACCTTTTCGG
The DNA here is from genome assembly GCA_024276805.1 of Gammaproteobacteria bacterium. Lineage (GTDB taxonomy): Bacteria > Pseudomonadota > Gammaproteobacteria > Methylococcales > Methylomonadaceae > JANEMG01. Next base: position 8,583 of record JAJRWJ010000210.1, on the reverse strand, counting down.
ACAGGGATTTCAGAATGGTCAGTTTAATGGAAACTTTGGACCCGCCGACGATTGCCACCAGGGGACGCTTTGGGTTTTCCAGGCCGCGGCTGATGGCATCCAGTTCCTGGGTCAGCAGCGGGCCGGCACAGGCGACCGGAGCGTATTGCGCGACGCTGTGCGTGGATGCCTGGGCGCGATGTGCGGTGCCAAAGGCATCCATGACATAGACATCGCACAATGCCGCCATTTTTTTGCCCAGTTCCGGGTCGTTGTTTTTTTCTCCCGGAAGGAATCGGACGTTTTCGCACAGCACCACCTCGCCGGGCTCTGCCTGTACTTGTTCCAGCCAGTCTTTTTCCAGGCGCACCGGCATGTCGAGCAGTTCCGACAGATGCTCGGCGACCGGCTGCAAGGAATAGGCCGGGTCGTAGTGTCCTTCCTTCGGACGGCCCAGGTGTGACATCAGGATTACCGCGGCGCCGGCATCCAGCGCCATACGGATGGTGGTCAGGCCGGCGCGAATGCGGATGTCGCTGGTGACCTTGCCATCTTTGACCGGCACATTGAGATCCTGACGGATCAAGACTCTTTTACCCTGTAAATCTAAATCGGCCATTTTTTTCATGGGCATACAAATACTCCAAAGTTCAAGTGATTAAAAAATTGTTGCGTTTCGTTTCGCTGTCAGCGGCATTACCGGCGGCTGCGGCCATCGGCAATCCGGATACAACCGTTTGCGGCGGTCATGACCGCAAGGCGCTGACTATCGATCCCTTTGGGGAAACGGGCCTACCGGCCGATGAGCGAAGGAGTTGTGCAAAAACCTGCCGCAGAATCCTTGCCATGAGCCAGCCCCAGTCAGAGGGCGCGGCGAAGAAACCGGCGCGCCTGGCTGCAACTGGTGATTTTCAGCGCTGCTCGGCCGTATGCAATGCTGTCTGGCATCCTCAACAGGTTATACATCAACCCGGCATAATCGATGCCCTGCAAGCCATTGACTAGCAATAAAACAGTCAATGGCATTGGCTGTTTTATTGCTCTAAACATCCCAGGGATAGGTGTTTATAGATTCTGATCTATTATACTGCGCCGGCAATGATAGCGGAATCGGAGAATGCCGGCGGCTAGCGGTTTTTTGATTGTACGGCGGGATGTCGCTGTTGCAAACCTGATGCAGTCAACGCTTCCTGAGTGGAATCATTTCGTCTTGCAAGGTATTCCTGCCCTCCGCAGCCTCCCGGTAAAGGCTCAGGAGCTGCGTTCGGAACTGCTCCGGCAGATAGTTTTGCGCGGTACGCCATGCCTGTTCCGACATGGCTGCCATGGTTTCACGGGAATCGGCAAGGTACTCGATGGCCTGCGCCATTTCCCGCGACGTCGCCACCAGCAGGCCGTTCTGGTTATGACGGACGATGCCGTCCTGTCCAGGACCCGGAATGGCGATGACTGGTGTCGAACAGGCCATGGCCTCGGCCAGAACCAGACCCTGGGTATCGGTCCTGGAAGGGAACAGAAACAGATCTGCGTCGCGATAATGGCGGAGCAATTGTTCCCGGTCGGGTTTTACGACGAATTGCAGTTGCAGCGGCGACAGTTGCAGTTTTTCATAGGCATGGCTGCGCAGGTTTTGGTATTCGACGCCATAGCCGACCAGGGTCATGGTAAAGCGTTCATCCAGAAGGCTACAGACATCCAGAAGAAAGGTGACGTTTTTCTCTTTGGTGAAACGCACTACGCTCAGTAATTTCAGCGGCTCCTGCCGGGCGCGTTTCCGTACCGCGAAGGGGATCCTGTGGAAACAGGATTGCAGAGGACTGGGAATGCAGCGCAGCCTGGTAGTGATGTGCTGATCGCGCAATTTGGCTGCAACGGCAGGGCTGGGCGCGATGATGGCGTCGACGCCGCAGCAGAATCTGTGTACCAGACGACGGATCAGGGGCTTGGCGGCAGCGGCAGGCAGCGGCACATAATGGGCGTATTCCTCGTACAGGGTATGGTAGGTGAATATGCTGGGAATACCCAGCATTCGGGCGACTTCCAGTCCCTTGGCGCCGAGCAGGAAGGGATGGTGGATATGCACGATATCGGCATGCATGCCCCGGATGAGGGTCCGCAGCTGGGTAACCATGTACCAGGGTATGGCGTAGTGATTGTTCCGGCAAGTGAATTTTATCGGCGTGCGGATGCGCAGCACATGTTCCGGGTCGGCATGTCTTCCGCCCAGGAAATTCAGGGTAATGATCCGCACCAGATGACCGTCCTCCTGCAGGGCGGCAGTCTGGGCGTCGATGGAACTGACCACGCCACCGCTGTAGGGGGTGTAATTGTTGCTGATCAGGGCAATACGCAGTTTGTCGTTCTGGCTGTTCATTGCCGGCCAGCCGGGTACTCGCCATGTCGGGTCGTTTGCCGTTTCCAGCCAAGCAGCCTGGCGAAGGATACAGACAATTTATCGCTGCCGTAGAACATGCCAGATGGAACGGACATTGCTTTGCACTTGGTCGAGAGTCAGCGTGATGGCCACTTCTTCCAGCGCTGCGATGACATAGATCAAAACGGCAATTTCAAAGGGCCAGGCCGGACCACCGAGAAACAGAGGATATAACGACAGGCCGATGGCAACCGCGGCGATTTTGGTTCCCCAGGTGTGGTAGCTGGTATAGGTATCGAATTTGATTGTCGCCAGAGTGGCTGGTATCAGATAGCAGGCAACGATGGCGTAGAGAAACAGGTCCTCGCGATGCACGATGTCGGGCCACAACCACCAACTGCCAAAACCGATGCTCAGATAGGTGGCCAGATCGGCCCAGGTATCCAGCATCGCCCCAAACCGGGTGACTTGTCCGGTGAGTCGCGCCGCCAACCCATCCAGCACATCTGACAGGAAGGCGATTGCCAGCACGATCATGAATGCCAGCCCATAACCATGCCAGGCCAGCCACAGCATCAGCGGCGCGGTAACGAAACGAATGCTGGAAATCAGGTTGGGCAGGGTGATAGGGGAGTGCAGCTGCATTTTCAGGTGGTCTGTCAAGGGGCGGAAAGCGTCTGTTTGGAATGATTGATGTAATGCCGCAATGCGCGCTGGGAAACTTTCCGGTAGGAGTCGTTGTGCAGTTTCACCCAGAGATTGGTCACGAAATACCCATGGGGCATCTTTGGGCCCTGCTGTAAACAAGGGATCTTCTGGAAGGCAGTGCCTGCCCGTTGATGATGGCCGATATGATTGGCCAGGCCGATCAGGGCATAATCGGTAAAGCTGGACTGGTTTACCCAGGCCAGAATGTTATCCGCCTTGCCATGCTCCAGCCCCCAGTGCTGATAATAATTGATCGTTTCCAGCAGGCGCACGCCGGACAATGCCTGGTACAGAAAAACAAACGCGGCGGCCCAGCCAAAAATGACCAGGAACAGCAACACCAGCGATATTTCCACAAGCAGCCCCTGCAGGACGGTATTGGCGAGCATTTGCCGGGAATACAACGGGGTGTGTGTCAGTCCCAGGCGCTGCAATTCGGAATTCCAGGCGTATTTGAACTGATCGACATAGACTCTGCGCCAGTAGGCTTCGAAACTTTCACCAAGACGCGCCGTCGCGATGTCTTCCGGCGTCGCGACACTGCGATGATGACCGCGCAGATGGGCAATGACAAAGTGTTCATAGCAGACCGTATAGAGCAGTAACCTTCCCAGAACGCGCAGCTGCCGTTGCCGGCGATGAATCAGCTCATGGGCGACGATGATCGCCGAGCTGCCCGATGTGGTTCCCACCAGAATTCGCATGACGATCAGATTGACGATGGAAGTGGCCGCCGCATGCATGCTGTCCCACTGCAACTGGCTGGCAGTGACCAGCAACAGGCCGATGATCAGAAACTGCAAAAAAGCCAGAACATACAGGATGGCGTCATAGAAGCCATCGGCGAGCAGCGGTTTTTTTTTGTTCGGATCGATTTTCGGGCTGAACCAGTCTATTACCACCAGCAGCCAGAGCGGCAGGGTCCAGGCGAGCGCCGCCCCGGCAGCGTGTGGGCCGGTAATCAAAAAACAGGCGACACTGCCGGGGAAGAAAAAACTGGAAAGATATTTCAGAAAATGATGCATCACCGGATTTGCACGCCAATGCCAATTGGCCATGGGCGGCAATTTTTCTCATTCATGACTGGCGGCTGTCAGGACCAGTTTGGCAAATGCCATTAATCGATGGCTATGGAAACAATTATTGGTCATTATTTTTGTATGTCTGCAGAATTAGTCAGCCATCAGTATATAGGCGCCGCGCCAGCATGGAAAGACGCGCGAACTCCTCTTCCAGACTGTTGTCCGGCATATCCGTGCCGGCACGGCGATACCAGTAGGCGGCATTTGCCGAATCACCTTCGACCCGGTGCAGGTAGCCATGCAGCAGGCAGGACAATGTATCGGAATGAGGCTGCACCATCTGATGCGCCTGGCGCCATTTTCCCTGCTCTGCAAGGTTCAGGATCTGGAAATAGTCACAAGCCATATTACACTCCCAAGCGGCGGTTGTTGACAAAGCTTGCCATAAGCCCGGACAAAAGGCAAAAAAGCGGGACAATCCTGCAGCCGCGCATGACCGCCGGGAATCGAAGTGAAAGTACACGCCACGCAGGAGAGGTATTGCCGGGTCCGGGGCGCTTTTATGCGGGAGCTACGGCAGCGAAACACTGCTACAGCAATGCAGTGTGCTGAAAACGGCTGTGTTGGCGGGGCGGCTGAAAGATTCCCGTCAATTGATGACGGGAACTAACCCGGCACAGGGATGTACCGGCAGTATCGATGGCAGCAGGCCATCGATTATGAATAAAACAGCCCGTAGCATTGGTTGTTTATAGACTCAAAGACTCAAACTAAATGCTGCCCTGATAGGGATTCTGCCGTTTCGATGGCAGTGATTTTTCCAGATCGCGATTGAATTGCTCGATCTGCTGCTGCAGTTGTTTGGCAAACAGATCGATTTCCTTTTCGATCAGCGGAATCTGTTCTTCGAGGTGTTTGTTGAAGGTTTCCCCCAGTTGTTTCAGGCTTTCGCGGAGCTTTCTGACACGCTCGCCAGGCATGTTGTGCAGCGTTTCCGGGTAGTCGACTTTCCATTGCCCGTTTTCCCTGGCCAGATAAGTGAGAAATGCTACCGTTTGCCTGGGTTCCTGATCACTGAGGGCTGATTCGGTAGCCACCGTAGCCTGCTGCCCCTGGATTTTGATTTCCCCGGTCGTCAGGGTGGGGCTGGCCTGTATCTGGGGTCCGACGGCCTCGGCCAGAATCGATTGGGAATTCTGCGTGGCAAGCTGTCGGGCGGCCGGCAGGTCATTATTCACCATGGCGGACCAGAACAGTGTGGTGATTTGTTCCGGTGGTTTTGCCTGTTGGGCCTGGTGACAGCCGGTCAGCAGCAGCAAACAAAAAAGCCCGGTTAAAACCGGGCCAATTCTGCAATACAGAGCTTGCGGGCTGATTTCAGTCTTCACCGCTGAACGCCGCGAGCAGATGCAGAAGGCTGAGGAACAGATTATAGATGGAAACGTACAGGGAAATGGTGGCCAGAATATAGTTGGTTTCTCCACCATGGATAATTTCACTGGTCTGATACAGGATCATGCCGGACATCAGCAGTATGAACATCGCTGAAACCGCCAGCGACAAAGCAGGAATGGAAAAGACTGCCGCGCCAATGCCAGCCAGGAACGCCACCAGAATGCCGACCATCAGGAATCCGCCGATGAAGCTGAAATTCTTGCGCGTGGTCAATGCGTAGCCGGACAGACCGAGAAAAATCAGGCCGGTGCCTCCCAGTGCGGTCATGATCAATTCATGGCCGTTGCTGTATGCGCTGATATACATGTTCAGGATGGGGCCGAGCGTCATGCCCATGAAGCCGGTCAGAGCAAAGACGAAAACCAGGCCCAGGCCGCTGTTGCGAAATTTGGTGGTTAAAAAAAGCAGACCGAAATAACCAACCATGGTGATGATCATGCCTGGGTAAGGCAGATTCATGGTCATCGAGATGCCTGCAGTCAAGGCACTGAACAGCAAGGTCAAGGATAATAACAGATAGGTGTTTCTCAGCAGTTTGTTGGTCGCGAGAATGCTGGATTCCTGTCGGGCCGTTATGGTATTAAGTCTCATTGTTGCAAGTTCCCTGGATAGTAAGTTAATGATGAACTAAGGGTATGACTGTACAATACTACAAGAGTTTCATTGGCGTTGAAAGAATTTTTGTAAACGGTCGTGATTTCCGATGGCCACGTTGAAAAACCTTGTTGTAGAATGGCAGCAGCGGCGGTTTTTGGTCTGCCCTCGGCAAAAATGACCTGTCTGCCATCAGGCAGGCACACCGAAATGCAAAAAATTCACAGGCGGAGAGTATATTGTGCCGTACTGTACCGGTTCTGCCCGGAGATCCAGACTTGTCGTAACTATACCGACTGACAGGAGAAAATCATTTCCCGGATTTCTTTCAATTACCAGATTCGTCGCAGCAAGCGCGCCAGGAAGGCGCGCATCGTCGTATCTTCCACCAAGGTGGAAGTCGTGGTGCCGCTGCGTATGGCGGAACCGCAGGTACAGCGTTTTATTTGTGACAATCAGCAATGGGTGACCCGGACACTGGATAAAATAGCAGTACGCATGCGGCAGATCGTGCGTCTGGCGCCGGAACATTATCGTCATGGCGTCCAGGTTCCGTTTCAGGGGCGCAAATATCCGTTGCTGGTCACGGCAACGGACGCAGCACGAATCGACATCACCTGGAATGATGCGTTCAACGTTGCACTTCCGGCGCCTTTGATGGTCACGGATTACAGCGCCGTACTCAGAGAGGCATTGATTCTCTGGATGCAGCGGAAAGCGGCGCTACAGGCCAACAAGATGGTCGCCCGGCATGCCGGCAGGGAGCAATTGGCGCCGCGTTCGTTACGCATCAAGGAGCAGAAAAGCCGCTGGGGCAGCTGCGGCATCCATGGCGACATCAATTTGAACTGGCTGTTGATGCTGGCGCCGCCGGAAATTCTTGAATATGTCGTGGTCCATGAATTGTGCCACCTGCGGCATAGAAATCATTCGCCAGATTTCTGGAGGCTGGTCGGTGAGCATTTGCCGGATTACCGTCGGCAGCGGCAGTGGTTGAAAGAAAATGGCGCCAGCCTGATGCTGGGGTTGTAGTGGGTAGCCTAACTGATTTCTTTCAGAAGTACCGCAAGATGCAGGCGGTCAGGGATGTTCAGTTTCCTGAAAATCGAGGTCAAATGTGCCTTGACGGTACGTTCCGAGATAAACAGCTTGTCAGCGATATTTTTATTGCTTTCCCCCAGACTGATCATCTTGGCGACATCCGCCTCGCGTTTTGACAATGCCTGCAGGATTTCGTCATTGTCAATGCTGCGTTCCTGTTGCGCCATTTTTTTTCTGTTTTTTGCGCTGAGCAGCGTATCCAGCACTTTCGGAATCAGATGTCGCTTGATCCAGATATCGCCATCGATGACACATTCCACGGCCTTGAGCAGCGCGGCACTGGAAATATCGCTTTCGAAATAGCCTGAAGCGCCTGCAGCCAATGCGGCCACTTGTTTTTCCTCCGGCCATTGCCGGCCCGCGATGACGGTTTTCTCATGCAGCTCCTTGATGTGCTCCAGTGCCGCGCTATCGGCATCGATAAAATGCGTGTCGAGGACAACCAGCGAAAAACCCATTTCCTGCGCGCGAATCATTTCCTGATTGAAATGCTCTAACGTTTGAACTTGGTGCTTATTCGAGAGAACCCGGGTCCATTCGTCCATCAGGGTTGGATCGTCGAGAATTAACAATATACCAGGCACTGAATCATCCCTATATTAATTTGTGTACTGATGTATATACGTTGAATCTGCGTTCAATAGCATGCAGCTGCAGGGGCATTTTATGTCTGGCAAACTGAATGATTCCTGAACATGTATGAATCGATCGTAAATGCACCCGGAGGCCATTGGTCCGGAAAAGCAAGTCTCGATTCGGCAGTTGCCGGCGTGATCTGCAGAGTGCCGTGGCGGCTGTCATGCCCGGGCTGCCCATGCCGCCTGACTTGTTTCGATAAGATGCTTTCATGGTGGTAAATTTTTAGTCCAGATTTCATACTTATGATAGTTTAACGGGCGGATTTTGCAAAAAAAACGGATCGCCGGGGGATGGCTTTGAGCGGCATGGGAATTGATTGGTTGCATCTTTAGTTTTTATCCGTATATATAATAGCATGGAAGCATTAGTTAATTCGAAATGATAAAAATATTTTGTGTTGTCTGGTAATTCGTGGCGAACAGGGTATTCACTGTTTTGGCCAATTCTTAAGCAATATTTAAGATTATTTTGCTAATAATGCCCCATGGTCAGAATCTAAAAACTGCCATCCATGGGTTTTTTTATTCATGATCCATGGCTTGGAGCAGTCGATTATGCCGGCACATCCTCGTGTCGGATTACTTCCCGTCATTGATAAACGGGAACCTCTTAGTACTTTAGTACAATTGATTTGAAACGATCGGTTCAATTACACTTAGTTGATACTCATCCGCATAGGGAGCATTGACAATTATGGGCACATTAGAAGTG
>JAJRWJ010000209.1 GCA_024276805.1 Gammaproteobacteria bacterium | reverse complement strand
TTATGCGCTGCTGGTTGCCCAGGAAAACAAAATCATTGCCGAGCGTTCCATCGACGCCGTTTCCCGGGAATTGAAAAATACCGAAATCCGCTTTCATGGCGGAACTGCGCTGAAATCCGATGTGCTGTCTCTGGATGTCAGGTTGGCGCGCTCCCGGGAAGCATTGATCCGCGCAGAGAATGCCATCGAAATGGCGCGCACCGTGCTGCGCACGATACTGGACCTGTCTCCCGCCAGCCCGGTGCAGACGGTGGCGCAAAAGGACCAGAAGCTGCCCGACTTCCCGGCCACACTCGAGGAATTGTTCCACCGCGCCGAAAGCGCACGTCCGGAAATACAGGCGGCCGACCGCCAGGTGGAGACACGCCAGAGAGAGGTCAAGATAGCCCAGGGAGAACACCTGCCGCGCATCGACGCCTTCATCAATTACGGTATCAACAGTGAAAATATCGCCTTCTCGGCAAAACAGGACAACCTGACTGCCGGGGTCGCCATGGAAATGGATCTGTTTTCCGGCTTCGGCACCCAGCAGCGCATCAAAAAGGCCGAACGACAACTGGCCGAAGCCGCGGAACAGGCCCACAAGATCCGGCTGCAGGTCAATCAGGAAGTGAAAAATGCCTACCTGGCGCTGCAGGAAGCCCTGCAACGCTACAAGGTCACAGAGGCTTCGGTGGCATCCGCCGATGAAGCGCTGCGCCTGGTCACCGAACAGCACCGTGCCGGCACGGCAACGGTAACCCGCTATATCGAATCGGAGGCGGCCCGGGATCAGGCCAATGCCAGAACCATCGCCGCCCGCTACGACACATTCCGCGCCGAGGCGCTGCTGAAAAGAGCCCTGGGAGAGTGGCAATGACAGGATCTGCCCGATTGAAGCAGCTGTAGAATTTATTCTTGTTCGACACAAAAACCATAGCTATGAAAAAAATCATCTACAGCGGCATCGCCATCGTCGCACTGATTATCCTGCTGCTCTATATGCTGGGCATGATCGGCCATACGAAGACAACACCCGGTGAAACCGCGTTGCAGCCAGCGCCGGTGAATTCACTGGAAAAGGTCGAAGTAGTCAGCAAAGTGGTCGACGACGTGCTTTCCTGGCCTGGCACCGTCAAATCACGCACCGAGGCAAAAATCGCCCCCCGGGTGACTGCGCGTATCATGGAAATCACAGTCAATGCCGGCGACAAAGTGAACAAAGGCGACGTCATTGCCCGGCTCGACCAGAAAGCGCTGCACGCCCAGAAACAGGCTGCCGCCGCCGATCTGGCGGCAGCACGGGCGGACTGGCAGCGGGCCCGCGCCGATGAACGCAGGATCCGCAGCCTGTTTGCCAAACAAGCCGCCACCAAGCAAACCTCCGATCGGGTAGTGGCCCAGGCCCGTGCCGCCAAGGCCAGGGTCGACGCGGCCGGCAGCGCTTTGCAGGAAATCGCCATCAATCTCGCCGAAACCACGCTGAAAGCCCCTTTTGACGGCGTCATCGTACAACGACTCAAGGAACCCGGAGACATGGGGCTGGCCGGAGTACCCATCGTCGTGATCCATAATTCCGCGGCATTGCGCCTGGAAACCGCGGTGCCGACGCAATGCGCGCTGCACTTGCAGTTGGGCGCCAGGGTATCGGTAAGAATCGAGACCATGCCGGAGAAACTGACGGCCGAAATCGATGAAATCACTCCCGAGGTCGACCCTGAGACCCGCACCATACTGATCAAGTCCACTCTGCCTCTGCTAAAGGGCCTGCAGCCGGGGCTGTTCGGCTGGCTGGACCAGGCCTGCAGTCAGCACACCGCCCTGCTGATCCCCGCCAGGGCGGTGCGGAAAATCGGCCAGCTGGAAATCGTGACAATACTTGTCGACGACAGGACACTCACCCGACATGTGCGCACCGGCAAACGCCACGGCGACCTGGTGGAAATTCAATCCGGTTTACGCGCAGGCGAAACCGTCATCATCCAATAAAACGGCCGCACCTCCATGAGTGATCAAAATAATTCCAGGCACAATGCCGCGCCGCGCCGCGGACCAATAGTGAATATAGTCAGAATATTCACCATTTCCCAGCTTTCCCCGCTGTTGCTGATCGGCGCCCTGCTGGCGGGCATGGCGGCGCTGCTTCTGACCCCCCGCGAGGAAGACCCGCAAATCATCGTGCCGGTCATGGATGTGCTGGTGGAATTTCCCGGCGCTTCTGCTGAGGAAGTGGAAAAACTGGTGACCACACCGCTGGAAGCACTGCTAATGCAGATCGATGGCGTCGAGTATGTCTATTCCGCTTCCATGCCGGGCAAGGCCATCGCCACGGTACGCTATTATGTGGGTGAAGACCGCGAAGACAGCCTGGTGAAAACCTGGAGCAAGGTCATGTCCAACCAGGACATCATCCCGCCCGGAGTCAGCCGCTGGAGTGTCAAGCCGATCTCCATCGACGATGTGCCGATCGTCATGCTGACCCTGTCTTCGTCCTCGACGCTCAATGATGAAATGGCGCTGCGGCGTATTGCCGACGAACTGGTATCCCGGCTGCGCGGCGTGGAAAATGTCGCGAAAAGCTGGGTGGTCGGTGGCGCCAGGCGGCAGATAACGATCAATCCAATCCCGGCGGCATTGATGGCCCGTAGCGTCAGCCTGGAAGACATCATCAAGGTCCTGCAGGATACCAATATCAATGTGCAGGCGGGTTCTATCGCCAGCGGCAACCGGGAAATCATTCTCGAAGCCGGCCCCTACTACACGTCAGTCGATGAAGTCGGCGCGACTATACTGAAAAGCGTCGATGGCCGCCCCGTCTATCTGCGTGATGTCGCCCGGATCCAGGATGGCCCGGAAGACCAGGACCACTATACCCGTATCGGCTTCGGCCCGGCCGTGAAGGACATGAAGCTGGTCGGCCAGGAACTGGACCAATCGGCGCAACCCGGGGATGAACGCACCATGGTCACGCTGGCGATCGCCAAGCGGAAGGGCAGCAATGCCGTGCAGGTCGCCGAGGATGTCATTGCCTTCACCGAGTTGGAAATGGGCAGCATCATCCCCGATGACGTGGTCGTGACCATCACCCGCAATTATGGCGAAACGGCCAATCACAAGGTCAACGAACTGGTCGATCATCTGCTGCTGGCGATTGCCATCATCGTGGTGCTGCTGGCCATTTCCCTGGGACCGAAGGAATCCCTGATCGTCTCCATCGCGGTGCCGGTGACTTTTGCGATCACGCTGCTCTGCGATCTGCTGTTCGGCTATACCATCAACCGGGTGACAATGTTTGCCTTGATATTGTCCCTTGGACTGCTGGTGGACGATCCGATCGTCGATGTGGAGAACATCTACCGGCATTACAAGCTGAAAAAGGAACCGCCGCTGGCAGCGCTGCTGACCGCCATCGACGAAGTCCTGCCACCGACCATACTGGCGACCTTCGCGGTAATCGTTTCCTTTCTGCCGATGTTCTTCATTACCGGCATGATGGGTCCTTATATGGCGCCGATGGCCTTCAATGTACCTATCGCCATGCTGGTGTCGCTGATCGTCGCCTTTACCATTACCCCCTGGGCCAGTTACAAGCTGCTACGCGGAGAATACGGAACGACCGAGGAAGAGTTCGATCTGCACAAAACCAGGGTCTACCGCTTCTACCAGGCAACCCTTGGCTATCTGATCGCGACGCCGGCTCGCAGCCGGATGTTTCTGCTGATCATCCTGGCCGCCTTCGCCGGATCGGCAATGCTCGCGGTCACCCGGGCCGTGCCCCTGAAGCTGCTGCCCTTCGACAACAAAAATGAATTCCAGCTGATCATCGATATGCCGCGCGGCAGCACCCTGGAACAAACCGACGAGGTGGCAAGAGCTTTGGGTCAGTATCTGGCCACGGTCAATGAAGTGACCGATTATGAAAGTTATGTCGGACTGGCGTCGCCGATGGATTTCAACGGCATGGTAAGGCATTATTATCTGCGCAAAGGCGGTTATGTCGGCGATCTGCGCATCAATCTGCTGCCCAAGGAGCATCGTGAACAGAACTCCCATCAAATTGCCCTGCGTATCCGCTCCGAAATCGAAGCGATCGGCAAAAAATTCGGCGCCAACGTGAAAATCGTCGAACTGCCTCCCGGTCCGCCGGTCCTGTCCACCGTGGTCGCGGAGGTCTATGGACCGACCGATGCCGATTACAGCGAAATCATCGCTGTCTCCAAGGACATCAGAAAACGTTTTGAGAACACCGAGGGCATGGTCGATATCGACGATTTCTCCGCTGCCGAACACGAAAAAATCACTTTCCATGTGGACAGAGTGAAAGCCGCGCTGACCGGCGTGACTGTCCAGCAGGTGGCCGATACGCTGCGCATTGCCCTGTCGGGGCAATACGCAGGAACGCTGCATATTGCCAGTGAAAGATTCCCCCTGGATATCAATCTGCAGCTGCCGCGCGACCTGAGAACCTATGAATCGGAATTGCTCAGCTTGCGGGTCAAGAGCAAATCGGGCGAACTGGTGCCGCTGAGTGAACTTGGCAGCGTGGCCAAAGTACCCGCCGAACAGACCATCTATCATAAAAATCTGCGCCGCCTGGCCTATGTGATCGGGGAAACGGCTGGCCGCAGCCCCGTGGAGGCGATCATCGATCTGTATGGCAGCCTCGACGACCGCCCCTTGCCGGAAGGCTATCAGGCAGAACTGGGCGGCGAGGGGGAATGGAAAATCACCGTCGATGTGTTTCGCGACCTGGGCATCGCCTTCGGCGCGGCGCTCCTGATGATTTACGTGCTGCTGGTGGGACAGACCGGATCCCTGGGAATACCGTTGATCATGATGATCGCAATACCGCTGACCATCATCGGCATCATGCCCGGCTTCTGGCTGCTCAATACCTTTTTTACCGAACCGGTCGCCGGCTACGGCGACCAGATCTTCTTTACCGCCACGGCGATGATCGGCATGATCGCGCTGGCCGGGATCGTGGTGCGCAACGGTATCATCCTGATCGATTTCATCCAGCGTACCCAGCAGCGGGAAGACTGCCCTTCCCTGACCGATGCACTGATAGAAGCCGGCGCCACCCGGCTGCGACCGATTGTCCTGACCGCCGGCGCGGCGATGTTCGGCTCCCTGGTGATCATTCTGGACCCGATCTTCTCCGGGCTGGCCTGGAGCTTTATCTTCGGCATCTTCGCCTCCACCGGCTTTTCCCTGTTCGTCATTCCGTTGGTCTATTTTCTGATCTACAGACACCAGCAGCCGGACAGCGATGAGCAGGACAATGCTCAGACTTCGAAAGCATGAAGAAACAAGGGATAAGTATTCAGAGGCCCTCTCACTATTTCCTTCATCCTCTGGGAGAAAGCCGGGATGAGGGTATCAATAACAGGGGGCTCTGAATATTTCAATCCAAGGCATGCCATGTCTTCGGTCCGATAGCGATCGTGTTGCGAAATGACCAAGACATCGTTACACTACACCGGGACGGAATTGCCCTATCAGCAATAATATAATTAGTTTCCGTCTATCAATGACGGAAACTGATCCGGCACAGGGAGGTGCCGGCATAACCAATGGCCACCAGCCATTGATTATGCAGAAAACAGCAAATCGCATTTGCTGTTTTCTTTCTATAAATATCCCATGGATGGGTATTTATAGACTCTAACTAATTATAAATGAGGCATTGAATAATGACTGAAGCAAAAGAAGAAGCACAAACACTGTTCGAAAAACTCGGCGGCGAAGCGGCCGTGGATGCTGCGGTGGATATTTTTTACCGGCGCGTACTGAGTGACTACCGCATCAACCGTTTTTTCGACAATGTCGACATGGAAAAGCAGGCGGCCAAACAGAAAGCGTTTCTGACCATGGCCTTTGGCGGACCCAACAATTATACCGGCGCCGATATGCGCAACGCGCATGCGGCTTTGGTAGAGAAAGGCCTGAACGATTCCCATTTCGATGCGGTAATGGAGCATCTGACCGGTACCCTGGAAGAATTGAAGGTACCCAAGGAACTGATCGATGAAGTCGCCGCGATCGCGGAAAGCACCCGTACCGACGTACTGGGCAGATAATTGCAGGACCACATGTGATGACCCCCAAAAAAATCTCTCTGGAGGGCCAGGAAGCTTTTTGTCAGGAGGGCGAAACCGTCCTCGAAGCCCTGCTCCGGGAAAATATCGACATTCCCTACAGCTGCCAGGCTGGCGCCTGTCAGTCCTGTTTGGTGCGCAGCGTGGAAGTCACGCCACCAGCATCGTCACAGCGCGGCTTACGGGAAGGCCTGCGCCGGCAGAAGTATTTTCTGGCCTGCCTGTGCTACCCGGAGCAGGACATGGTCATCACCCGCAGCAAGCTGCCGGATTATTTTACCGAGGGCATGGTTACCGGCAAGCAGCTGCTCAATCCGGAAACCCTGCTGCTGACCATCGAATGCAAGGATCCTCTGGATTTTTACGCCGGACAGTTTGTCCAGCTGAAGCGCAGTGATGGTTTGACACGCAGCTACTCCATCGCCAACAGCCGGATGCATGCCACGCATCTGACCTTCCATATCCGCCGTCTGGCCGGAGGCAAGTTCAGTGAATGGGTACATCGGGAACTGCAGGTCGGTGATACCATACAAGTCTCCGATCCCCAGGGACTCTGTTACTACCTGCCGGAAAGACAGGAGCAGGGCCTGCTGCTGATTGGCACCGGCAGCTGACTGGCGCCGCTGGCCGGCATTGCGACAGAAGCGCTGCACCATGACCACAAGGGCCCCATCCACCTGTTCCATGGCAGCCGGGAAATGGACGGCCTGTACTGGATCGAGGAAATGCGACAGCTGCAGCACGACTACCCGAATTTCCATTACACCCCCTGTATTTCCCGCGGCGACCCACCCGACGGTGTCGCCAAGGGTCGCGCCAATGACGTGGCGCTAGCTGCTTATCCTGATTTGAAGAACTGGCGGGTGTATCTGTGCGGTCATCCCGACATGGTCAAGCAGACTAAAATGCAGGCTTTTCTCAATGGCGCTGCCATGCATGATATCTATTCCGACGCCTTTCATGTCGCATCGTCATCCCTCGATTGAGGCCAACATGCCCCGGATGACATTGATCAAAGTTTTCCGGGGCTGGCATTCAGCAGCCATTTTGCACTTTTCCCGGTAAATCACCACGCCATCCTGGAGCTTATCAGCCTATGAATATTCGACCTCACCTTCTATACTGCCTGCTTGCCGCATTTATCCTGCCAGCAAGCAATAGCACCGTGTTTGCCGCAGACCTGGATCGTCAGGAAATAGAGCAGCTGTTGGCCCGGGGCGACAAACAGCATCCCGCCAATCTGCGCAGAAAGGACCTGAAAGGCGTCGA
>JAJRWJ010000208.1 GCA_024276805.1 Gammaproteobacteria bacterium | reverse complement strand
GATGGCAGCTCCTACAAGAAACTGGAAACCACCTGGATGTTCAAAAATGATGGCACGATGGTGGGAATTTCCATCGATTCACAGGCGCATGCCCGGGTCGGTAAATTCCGCGCGGTGCTCAAGTACAGAATGGAAGATGGCAAATTGATCAAACAGGCCTCGCCTGGCAGATCCAAGGAGGAAACCTGCATCGCCATTGAAAAAGAAGGACCGAAAATGGTGCTGAAATGCAGGAATATCTATTTTTTCATGACAAAACAATGATTTCAAAGCATCGAAGGGTTTCCTGAAAACCCACCTCGATACTTGATACAGGCTGCAGCAGAGCAGCCTGGAATTCATCGGAACAAGCTCTCCAGCAGCTGTCGGGTAGTACACTCTGCAGCGCTGCTGCCCGGACGGCCAGCCACAGCATCTGAAGCCATCCCGTACACCTGAGACAGCAAGCCACCCTGGCACAGCAGCTGTTTTCCTCGATATATAACTCTCCGCACATCACAGTAGCGCCATATTGAACCCTTTATTGCCGCCGATGGCCGCGTTGCAAAACCTTGCTGTAGAATGGTTACAGCGGCGGTTTTTCGCCTTGCCCTCGACAAAAAAGGACCTGTCTGCCGCCAGGCGGGTACACCGAAATGCACAAAACCCACCTGCGGAGCATACAAACCCTGGATTGCCCTGCATCGAATACCAAGGATACATTCAGTTCCCGTTTATAAATAACGGGAACTGATCCGGCACAGGGAAGTGCCGGCAGTATCAATGGCCTCAATACAAAACAGGCGCAGCATAGGCCGCATCTCAAGCAACAAAATACGCTGCCGGTTTACTTGGTATCATCCGATTTCGTGGCATCCAACGCTTCCTGCAGCTTCTTCTCTTCTTCATGGGTCAGGGAAGTCTGAACGATTTTGCCGCCCATACCGCGCAGTTCGGCAAGCACCTTGTCGGGTGTCACCTTGCGTACCAGAATGAACAGCACCGACTTGCCTTCCTTAATATTGGCGGCCAGCTCTTTCATGAACTTGTCATTGATGCCGATATCTGAGAGCGCACCACCCAAAGCACCAGACGCTGACCCGACAACGAAGCCGAGCAGTGGATTGAGGAACAGCAGGCCGATCAAAATACCCAGGAAACCACCACTCATCGCACCAGACGCGGTAAGATCATACATCTGACGCAGCTTGACCTTGCCATTTTGGTCCTTGACGGCAATCACCGCGTCTTCCAGGTCGACCAGGTATTCCTTCTGCATTTTCAGCAGCTTCAATCTGACTTCTTCGGCCTGGTGCACATCATCGTAGGTAATGACTATTAATTCCGCCATGGTATTTCCCCTTGTTTGTTGAAAAATTATCGATTCTCTAAAGATATGGTGGTGCCAACTTTGAATTACAAGCCATGTAGACCGGAATCAATCCTCCCCCGCCCCTGCCTGAAATATCCATCTCCAGACAAATCTCAATTACCAATACGGTACGTTGGGCAAAGCATCGTGTGCCCGACATTCATGACTCAGGAGCCGCTCCCGGTCGATTGGGGCTTGGCGGTGGCCAGTGTTGGGTACGTCACTGCCCGCTCCATTACCCGCCTGCAACGCTAAAATGGAATTTTTCCGCAGAGATCATTACTTCTACTTTGTCAGATTCTCCGCAAACTCGTCATGCTCGCCGGGAAGCGGGCATCCAGTGCCATGGACGGCATGTTTTAACCCATCCCTGGAGCCTGGACTCCGACAGTCCAAACCGGAATGATGATCTCTGAAAAAAAGGGATGATGTAATCTGACAAAGAAGCAGGTAGTTGAATGATGCCAACTCTTGTCCAGGTCAGGGTGAGACAGGCAAACCCCAACAATATTTATTGGAATTTGTCGGGGTTCGTTCCTCACCCGCAACCTGCAGCATCAACGGTAAATCCGGGATACCAGGCGTTCTGAACTTGCGCCGCCCATACAATCGATGCCCGCACCAAGCCAAGGACGATGAAAGCGACGGGTTCCATTGATTTCATTGGGTAGAGCAACAGGTGTACTATGTTTCTGTCGGGCGTTGTTTTTGGCCTGGACAAGGTGACATGACAGCAGCTGATTCAATCGATTATCGAGGGCAGTTCAATGGCGATCAAAGACGACAATGCAGCGGCCGGCAAAGCCGCCAGGAATTCCCGGGAATTCCTGCTATTCCTTTACCGTGTGCTGGTGATCCTGGTTTCCCTGTGCATCGTCGTTGCCGCCGGAATATTGATTCCAGAGATAATCAGGGAACTGGGCTTCAAATGGAAGCCGTTGGATGTACAAATGATTTACGGCGGCCCCATCGTCGGCGGGGCGATCATTCTGGCAACTTTGAAGTTTCTCGGGGAAAGCTTTCCGGTCCTGTGGAATTATATCTGGCACAACAAACGGGCAAAAATGCTGGAATTCCATTCGGCATTGTTTGTCGCGGTACTGGGCGTCTCGATAGCAAGTCTGTCCATCCAGGAAATCCTGGAAAAAACCCCGTCAGAAAAAACCCGCCCGACAGTCTTCCTGCAATTCAACACAGCGCCCATCCATCTGGCAACCGGGAATGACACCGGGCTGCCGGTGTTTTTCCTCACTTTCCCGGAAGGCGCCGCGAACCTGAAAAACGGAGATGCCCAGCGCACACTGCTGGATGATCTCGTGCAAACCATGGCTGAATGCTCAAAGCTTGGCAATGCCGACCGGCAGAACATCGAGATCGAGACTTTTGGCTTCGCCAGCAGTTCCGGAACCGATCGGGAAAACAGGACACTGGCCAATCAACGCGCCAAATGGGTGAGGGATTATCTGGGCGAGGCTATCGATAAACAGGAATTGCTCAAGGAAAAGATTTCCGTACTGTCACATTCCTGGCAAAATATTGCAGAAATGCACAGCAGGCGGCTATTTGTGGATGAAAAACAGTCTGCAGATTCAGCTGCAAAATATTCCGAACAGGCCGGCGCCCTGAACAGGCGCGTGGAAATTCACCTGCTCGATGTCGCCGGCTGTCAGGCATAG
>JAJRWJ010000207.1 GCA_024276805.1 Gammaproteobacteria bacterium | reverse complement strand
GCATCCGGACATCATTCATTGTCATGACTGGCAGACTGCACTGGTGCCGGTATTTCTCTATGAAATCTATCAGCACATGGGCATGACCCACCCCCGCGTCTGTTTCACCATTCATAATTTCAAGCATCAGGGCGTCACCGGTGATTTTCTGCTGGAGGCAACCGGTCTGCACCGTCCGGAATACTATTTCCATCCCGACCGGCTGCTGGACAACCATACGCCCCACGCGATCAACCTGATGAAGGGTGGTATCGTGTATTCCAATTTCGTCACCACCGTGTCCCCAAAATATGCCGGGGAAACCAAGGACGGCGGACAGGGCTTCGGTCTGGAGCCGACGCTGCATACCCATCATTACAAGTATGGCGGGGTGGTCAATGGCATCGACTATGATGTCTGGAACCCGGAAATCGATCCGCACATCCCGGTGCACTACAACGTCGACAATATTCAGGAAAAGTATGGCAACAAGCATGCGCTGCGCAACCGGCTGCTGCTGGCCGACAATGAAAAACCGATCATCGCCTTCATCGGCCGGCTGGATCCGCAAAAGGGGCTGGACCTGGTCCGTCACGCGCTGTTCTATGCCTTGAACAATGGCGCCCAGTTCGTCCTGCTCGGTTCCAGCCCGGAACAGGAAATCAACAACTATTTCTGGGAACTGAAGCGCCATCTCAACGACAGCCCGGACTGCCATATCGAAGTCGGCTTCGACGAGGATCTCGCCCATCTGATCTATGCCGGCGCCGATATGATGATCGTACCCAGCCTGTTCGAACCCTGTGGTCTGACGCAATTGATTGCCATGAAATACGGCACCATTCCCGTGGTCCGTTCAGTGGGTGGTCTGGCCGATACCGTGTTCGACAAGGATTACGCGCATGACAAGGCGCTGCACGAGCGCAATGGCTATGTGTTTCACAATTTTGACAATGCCGGGCTGGAGTCCGCCTTGTCGCGGGCCATCGCCTGCTACTACCAGTACCCCGAACACTTCCGGGATCTGATGCGCAATGCCATGCGCTACGACTACTCCTGGCATACCGCCGGGCAGCACTACCTGAACATTTACGATTACATTCGCAACAAGTAATGCAAACCATGAAAATATACAATCTCTTCCCGCTGCTGGCTGGGGAGTTCAAAAATTGGGACAGCCATATCGATCGTGCCGCGGCGATGGGATTCGACTGGATTTTCGTCAACCCGCTGCAAAAACCCGGTGCTTCCGGGAGTCTGTATTCGATTGCCGATTACTTCCAGATCAACCCCAAATTCGTCAATGCCAGGTCGCGGAAAAAACCGGAAACGCAGCTCAGGGAAACCATCAGACGGGCGGAGAAGAAACATGGCATGCGCTTCATGATCGATCTGGTGATCAATCACTGCGCCATCGACTCGGACATTGTCAAAAAGCATCCCAAATGGTTCCTGCGCGACAGTCATGGCAACGTGGAACACCCCTGGTGCATGGAGGATGGCAGAAAAGTGGTGTGGCAGGATCTGGCAAGTTTCGATCACGAGCACACTGCCTACCCCAGGGGACTGTACCAGTTTTTCCATAAAATCGTCGAACATTTCGTGTCACTGGGCTTCCACGGCTTCCGTTGCGATGCCGCCTACCAGTTGCCGGACAAGCTGTGGCGGCAACTGATAGCGGATATCAAGAAAAAATATCCGGATGTGGTGTTCACCGCGGAGACGCTGGGTTGCTCGGCAGACCAGAGCAAACAGACCGCGGCGGCCGGGTTCGACTACATTTTCAACAGTTCCAAATGGTGGGACTTCGAAAGCCCGTGGCTGCTGGAACAGTACCAGCTGACCCGGGAATTCACACCGTCCATCAGTTTTCCGGAAAGTCACGATACCGAGCGGCTCTACCAGGAATCTCATGACAATGTCGATGCCCTGAAACAGCGCTACCTGTTTTCGGCAATTTTTTCAGCCGGCGTGATGATGCCAATCGGCTATGAGTTTGGTTTCAGAAAACCGCTGCATGTGGTCAACACCAGGCCGGACGACTGGGAAAGTACCGATGTCGACCTGACCGATTTCATCACCCGGGTGAACAAGTTCAAGTCCGAACACCAGGTCTTTCAGGAAGATGGCCCCGCCAACCTGATCGGCTACGAGCATTCGCCATTCCTGTTCCTGTGGAAGGCCTCCAACTGCAGCACCGAAGAGGCCCTGGTCATCCTGAACAAGGACCCCTGGAACAAGCAGCACTTCAGCGTGGACAACCTCTATCAGTACGTGCAGGCGAAGGAACCTCTGCTGGACGTGTCTCCAGAATACCCGCTTGACTATATTCCCACGCCTTTCGAATTTGGCCTGAATCCGGGCATGGGCCGGGTCATGATCACCTCACGGAAGAAGTAGGCGATACGGGCCTCGCCCGGCTATGCCTGCCTGAGGAAACGCCGGCTGATCCGGTGTTTCCTGAAGCGCGGGCCGTAGCGTTATTTTCAATCGCCTGCAGGCGAAGTCTGCCGCCATTTCTGGATGCGGTTGTTGCCAAAGTCTGCCACAAAAACTGTCCCGTCATCGGCCGCGGCGACGGCCATGGCATGCCGAAACTGCCCCGGGCCATTACCCTTGGTACCGAAGCTGGTCAGAAATGCGCCATCGGCAGTGAATTTCTGGATGCGGTCGTTATAGAAATCCGCCACGAACAGATTGCCGGATGCATCTGTCGCAATGGATGTGACCGTGGCGAACCAGCCATGGAAGGGGCCGAAGATATTCATGGCCAAGGGACCGCCCCATTTGTACAGGTATTCGCCATTTTTGGCGAATACCTGAATGCGGTCATTATAACCGTCGGCGATAAAAATCCTGCCATCCCTGGCCAGAGCGACATCGGTCGGGTAGTTGAATTCCCCCGCCAGGATTCCGGTTTCCCCGGTATTTCCCCATTGTCCGATAAAGGCGCCACCGGGACTGAAATGCTGGATGCGGTGATTGTAAAAATCTGCGACATACAGACTGCCATCGGATGCCACCGCGACACCGCCCGGGGCATTCATTTCGCCGGGTCCATTGCCGTGGCTGCCGATGCTGTGCAGGTGTCCACCATGCAGGTCGTAGACTTGAATCAGGTCGTTCCAGTAATCGGCGACATACAGTTTGACACCATGCACGGTCAGATTCATCGGTCGGCCAAGTTGACCGGCGCCGTTGCCTTTGTGGCCGAACTGGCGCTTGAAATTGCCGTCAAAATCGAACACCTGAATACGGGCATTGCGTGCGTCGCTGACGTAAACCTCCGTAGCACTGACGGCAATGCCGGTCGGATCGTTGAATTGCCCTGGCAGAGAACCCTTTCCGCCCCAGGCTTTGACAAACCGATAATCCGGCTCGACTGCCGGGGGCATCCAGAATATCCAGACGCCAGCGGTCACCAGCAGGACGAGTGCCGCGATGGTCTTCAAAAAGTTGAACAGCATTTTCAGCATAACAGGAAAGGTCCCATCAATTGTCGTTTATCAAACCTTCTCCGCAAGCAGAAGGCGCGGAGTTCAATAGCTTCAGCTATTGGCTTGGCAAAAACAGTTGAAGATGTTTTTTTTATGGTTCCCATGCTCTGCGTGGGAAGCCATTCAGTGTCGCTCTGCGTCACGATGGATTTCGAGGAGATTGATAAATTCTACAAGCTTGCCATGCCCGTCGGGAAGCGGGCATCCCATGGAACATGGATTCCGGTAATTCCCCTGTTGAAGCCGGGAGCTGGCCTTGCCGGAATGTCGATCTTTGATCAAAGGATCATGAAATCTGATATTGTGGAATTAGAAATTGTAACGGAAACCGGCCCGTACAAGGTAGGCATTTTCCAGGGCTGTGCCATTCAGGTCCTGAACGACCGGTATCTGCAGCGCGGTTTCAAGAACCCAGCGCCGCGTGACGTACTGTAACCCAGGCGTCAGAAACCAGCGGATGCCTCCGGAATTGACGTCGACCCGATCGTTGACATGATTTTTCTCCTGTAGCAACAGGCTGCTTTCCAGGACGCAATACAAAAAACCCGGAACAGCGCCGGTCAATGTGCCAGGCCACAGGCGATATTGCAGAGAGGCATCCAGACGCAGCTGATTGCCTGCCGAGAAACCCTGCGCGGAACCGTTGCCCCGATAGCCAAGCTGGGCGTCGATTTCGTAATCCAGGGTCTGATAGGTCGTCACGATACCGCCAAAGGCATCCCAGGAGCCGCTGCCGGGCTGCACACTGGCTGGCAGCCTTCCCAGATCGTCACTGCTGTCATGTCTGCCGGTGGCTGCCTTGAATC
The DNA here is from genome assembly GCA_024276805.1 of Gammaproteobacteria bacterium. Lineage (GTDB taxonomy): Bacteria > Pseudomonadota > Gammaproteobacteria > Methylococcales > Methylomonadaceae > JANEMG01. The sequence goes on along the minus strand of JAJRWJ010000207.1, from coordinate 1,775 downwards.
CGGCAAATGGCGCGATGCGCAGTGTGCGCCCAGGCCCATCCTTCTGCAAGGCCGTATAGCGGGCAAACAGACTGATATCGCCAAGGCCGTCGCCTTGCCGCTCGATGCGCTTTCCGTCAACAGTAATACCAAGACTTTTATTGACATAGGGCAGCACCCCGAACAGGGCCAGTTTGCCGGTAATGCCGTAGCCCAGCACCGACATGGCCGACCACGCCGTGCGATCACGGCCGGCTGTTCCCGGGTCATGCCCTGACTGATTGACGATAAATTGCTGGCGGAAAACAAATTCGCTTTTCGCTACCGGCAAGGCGGTATTGAAAGTGATCGGTGCACTCTGTGTCGCCGCGCTGGCAGCGAGCCATAGCAGCACCGGCAACAGGCCATTTTTACCGGGGCGCGGCATCGTCTTCTTCATGCCGCGCAAAAGATCGCAGAGTAAAACCCGCATCCTGGACGGCTTGCCGGGCCTGCTTTTCATCGAGACTGGCTGATTGCTGCATGGTCACTTTGACGCTGCCTTCGTTGATATCGACTTCGATGTCGGCAACGCCCTGCAGCGAACGCAACTGCTTTTCTATGCCATAGGAGCAAAATGGACAGGCCAACCCGTCGACCTGCAAGGTATAAACATTTTCACCCGCATGGGCTGAAGCGAGAGTCAGGATAAAAATCAGGAAGATCGGCAGTACAGTTGTTTTTCTCATGTTCTAATCCTTGCGTAGGGCTATGCAGTGATTTGGCACTGGGAAGTGTCGACAGTATCAACGACTTGTGATCATTGATACTGTCGACACATCCTTGTGCCGGATTAGTTCCCGTCATTTATAGACGGGAGCCAATTAAATGTGTGCGTGGTTGATGCCATCAGAGGTGCAGGCGAACCGGGAACAGAATGTTATCCAACTGATTAGTTTGGTTGCAATTCCGAATAGAGTAAAATACGATTTTCCATCTGTTCAATGTGAAGGAAGCGATGACGCCAGCCCGGTTTTTCAAGTGCCTGTCCGATGATACCCGCCTGCGCTGTATCATGTTGCTGCAGCGGGAAGGCCGGTTGTGTGTCTGTGAATTGACAGCAGCGCTGGATCTGTCGCAGCCGAAAATCTCCCGACACCTGGCGTCCTTGCGGCAATGCGGGATACTGGAGGACAGCCGGGAAGGGCAGTGGGTGTTCTATCGGATCAATCCGCATTTGCCGGATTGGACCCAATCCGTGATACAGGCGGCATTGACGGCTGCCGCCAATAGTGGCCAATTGAGAGAAGATCTGGGGCGGTTGAAGAAGATGATCAAGCGACCGGATTCTGTGCTCTGCTGCTGATATAGGTGACAAAAGTATACCTGACTAATGATCAAGACGCAGGCAGTTTTCAAATTGGCAGCCACGCCCCATGACGGGTATCAGTGACAGCTAAGGAAGGAAAATCATACAGACCTTGAAATAGCGGTAAACAACGCCATATTGGCAGTAAGCAGGGTATACTCTCCACACATGACATCAGCACCCCGGCAGCCCCTTTTTTGCCGATGGCTACCTTGAAAAAACTTGCTGTAGATTGCTACAGCGGTGTTTTCTCGCCTTGCCCTCGACAAAAAATGAAGCACCGGAATGTTGATGTCACATGCGAAGAGTATAACATCTGTTTATGGTTTTGATTTTTTAGGAGGTCGATATGGCTATTACACGTTATGAACCCTGGAGCATTCTCACACAACTGCAGAAAGAACTGGAGAATGCCCATAGCGGCGGCGGTGAAGGTTCCGTCGCCACG
>JAJRWJ010000206.1 GCA_024276805.1 Gammaproteobacteria bacterium | reverse complement strand
GAGTATCTGCGACGGCAAGCCGCTGATAATCACCAAGGCAACCAGCCAGGCGACGGTGCATCGGCCGGTATTCATGGATTATATCGGCATCAAGCAATATGCCGACAATGGTGAGTTGATCGGGGAAAAAAGGTTTCTCGGCCTGTACAGTTCATCGGCCTATTACTGCGCATTGCAGCAGATTCCGATGATCAGCGGCAAGCTCGAACGGATCATCGCCCGCTCCGGATTTTCCCACAAAAGCCACTATGCCAGGGCATTGATGTTCGTCCTGCAGTCGCTGCCGCGCAATGAACTGTTCCAGGCCGATGAGGACTGGCTGTTCGAGTCGGCCATGGGTGTGTTGCAGCTGCAGGAACGGCAGCGGGTCAGGGTGTTCGCCCGGCATGACGTCTATGGGCATTTTGTGTCGCTGCTGATCTTCGTTCCCAGGGAACGCTATCATACCGAGTCGCGAAGAAAGATACAGGAAATTCTGCTGCAGACCTTTCATGGACAGAATGTCGATTTCAGTGTGCAGTTGTCGGAATCCATACTGGCCAGGATTCATTTCATCATTCATATTTCCGAAGGCTGCAGCATTGAATACAATGTCAAGGATATCGAAGACAAGATCGTCGAAGCCCTGTCGGAATGGCAGGACGATCTGGCCACGGAATTGCACAACTATTTTGGCGAGGCACGGGGGAACGCTTATCTGCAGGCCTACCGGGACGGCTTCTCGGCCGCTTATCGGGAGGATTTCCCGGCCCGCACGGCGCTGCTGGATCTGGAGAAGATCGAACAGCTGCAACGCGACAAGGACTCCCCGCAGTTGATGCTGTACCGGCCGCTGACTGCCGCGGAAAAGAAAACCCTGCGCTTCAAGCTGTACTGCGCAGAGAAGCCGGCGACCCTGTCGATGACGCTGCCGATGCTGGAGAACATGGGCGTCAAGGTCTGCGATGAGCGGCCCTATGAAATCAAGAGAAAAGACTCGAAGACCATCATCTGGATGCACGATTTTGGCCTGATCTATGACCATGCCGCGGAACTCGATCTGGAAACGGTCAAGCCACGCTTTCAGGATGCCTTCGAACAGTGCTGGAAGGGCCGGATAGAAAATGACGGCTTCAACCAGCTGGTCCTGAATGTCGGTCTGGAATGGTCACAGGTCAATGTCTTCCGGGCCTTTTATTTCTATCTGCGGCAGATCGGCATCGCCTTCAGCCAGTCCTATGTGGAAGATACCCTGGCCGGCAATCCCGGAGTCGTCAGGCTGCTGATCAAACTTTTCTATATACGTTTCGACGCCACGATCGAGCGCAGTCCGGAACAGCTCGAGCAGGTCTTGCAACAGATCGGGCAGAGCATCGATCAGGTCAGTTCGCTGGATGAAGACCGCATCCTCAGAAGCTATCTGAATCTGATTCAGGCGATCGTCCGGACCAATTTTTTCTGTTTTCCACAGGATGACGACGGCTTCCCTTTCTTTGCCTTCAAGCTGGATTCCGGACAGGTCAGGGAAATGCCCTCGCCGGTCCCATATTTTGAAATATTCGTCTATTCACCCCGTGTGGAAGGCATACATCTGCGTGGCGGCAGCGTCGCCCGAGGCGGCTTGCGCTGGTCAGACCGGCGCGAGGATTTCCGTACCGAAATTCTCGGCTTGATGAAGGCGCAGATGACCAAAAATGCGGTCATCGTTCCGACCGGCGCGAAGGGTGGTTTCGTCGTCAAACGCCTGCAGGATTTCCAGGACAGGGAGCAGATCAACAGGGAAGTCATCGATTGCTATAGGATTTTAATCCGCGGCCTGCTGGATTTGACCGATAATCTGCGCGGCGACACGGTCGTCAAACCCGACAATGTGATCTGCTACGATGGCGACGACCCCTATCTGGTGGTCGCTGCAGACAAGGGCACGGCAACTTTTTCCGATTATGCCAATGCCTTGTCCCGGCAGTACGATTTCTGGCTGGGCGACGCCTTTGCCTCCGGCGGTTCGGCGGGCTATGATCATAAGGCCATGGGCATTACCGCCAGAGGCGCATGGGAATCGGTCAAGCATCATTTCGAAGGGCTGGGCATCGATGTGCAAAAAACACCTTTCACCGTGGTTGGCATTGGTGGCATGGCGGGTGATGTTTTCGGCAATGGCATGCTGTTGTCGGAACAGATCAAACTGGTCGCGGCATTCGATCATGATTCGATCTTCCTGGATCCCGCGCCGGATCCCGCGGCCAGCTTTCAGGAGAGAAAAAGACTGTTCGCCATGCCCAAGTGTTCCTGGAATGACTATGACAGCAATTTACTGTCCCGCAGCGGTGGTGTCTATTCCCGCCAAGCCAAATCTGTCACGTTGACCGATGAGGTTCGCAAGTTGTTGAATATAGAGGATGAATCCCTGACTCCCAATGCCTTGATTGCGGCATTGCTGCGGGCGCCCGTGGATCTCCTCTGGAATGGCGGGATAGGCACATACGTCAAGGCCAGCGATGAAAGCCATGCCGAGGTGGGCGACCGGAGCAACGATGCGGTGCGGGTCGATGCCGCACAGTTGCATTGCAAGGTGATCGGCGAGGGGGGTAATCTGGGTTTGACGCAGCGCGGCCGTATTGAATACGCCAGGCTGGGCGGCAGGATCAATACCGACGCCATCGATAATTCCGCCGGCGTGGACTGTTCCGACCATGAAGTCAATATCAAGATTTTGCTCAATACACTGATGCAACAGGGTGATTTGACCGCCAAGCAACGCAATGAGCTGCTGATGGAAATGACCGACCAGGTTGCCGAACTGGTGCTGCAGAACAATTATCAGCAGAACAGGGCAATCACCATGATTGTGGCGGAATCCTATGCCGACCTGGCGATGATAGCCCTGCTGCTGGACAGGCTGGAAAAGCACGGCAATCTCGACAGAGCACTGGAATATCTGCCCGGTAATGAAATCCTGAAAGAACGCAAGGCAGCGCGTGAAGGACTGACCCGTCCGGAAATTTCCGTATTGCTCGCCTATAGCAAGCAATTGTTGAAAAAAGATCTGCTGCTCGATGCCGATCTGCTGGATAGCGAATTCGTCAACCAGGAACTGATGCTGTATTTCCCGGAGCAGCTGCAATCGAGATACCCCGAAGAAATCCGCACACATCGCCTGAGCCGGGAAATCGTCACCAATCAGCTGGTGAACAATCTGGTCAATCGGCTGGGGATAATTTTCCCCTATCGCATGCTCGACGAGACCGGCTGTTCCATCGCTGTCGTGGTCAATGCCTATAAACTGGTCTGCAAGGTCTTTGCCATCGATACACTGTGGCGCATCGTGGAAAATATCGACAATCATTTTGCCGCGGAATTGCAGAGTGAAATCAAGCAGACCATACGCAAGGCCATCGAAAGAGCGATGAACTGGTTCATGCACAATGAATTATGTGATTGCTCGGCAATGGCGATCATACGGCTGTATACCGATGGCATCAATGACCTGAGTCCCGTCATCAGTAATTTATTGCCGGAAGCCGAGCAGCAAAAAATCAACACCGAAGTCGAACGCCTGATGCAGGCCGGAGCACCGGCGGGATTGGCGTTGCAGGTCACGATCATGGATATTTTGCTGATGTGTCTGGATGTCATCGAAATCCACAAACTGCATGCCTATTCCTTGCAGGACGTGGCAAAGATTTATTTTCATCTGCTGAACGAGCTGGAATTGTCCTGGTTGAGAAAGCAGATCCGCGCCCTGCCCAAGGGAACAGTCTGGGAATCCCGTTCCAGGAGCGTCATGTGGGGAGTGTTTAAAAATGTCACCTGTCTGCTGACCATCGCGGTATTGCAGACCGAAGCCAGTTCCCTGGAGAAAAAATTACAGCAGTGGCTGCAGGCCAACGACAAGACGATAGCCAGGCATAAAAAACTGATGGCGACCATGCAGACCGAAAAAGCCATCGATCTGGAGAAAATCACCGTGGCGTTGCAGGAGCTGCGGAGCATTCACAGGGACAGAATCTGAAGCGGACAGCAGCGGGGCATCCTGGGTGAGTGCATATAAATCACTGTGAGAATAGCGCCTCAGCGTGCCACGCGGATGCTGCTTGCGGAATCCGGGAAAAGCCGCCTCAACCCGGCTACGGTAATTTCCTAATGGTAGTTTCCGTGATGGATAACCATATTTTTGGTTTTTCATGATTTTATATGCGCTCACCCTGGCGCGGCATCAGAGACGGAAACATTCAGGGGTTTATTTTGATAGAATTTCGCCGTTTGTAATCAGTTCTGCTTTGTCTCATTATGAATAAATCATCTTTGCAGGGTAGCCGCCATGACCATCGAGTCAAGCATAAATGTAGGCCGAATAAGCTTCGCGCATCCGGCGCAGTGGCTGCCAAACTCAGATAGCCTTGTCCTGTGAGATATTACTGGCTGCGGTCATCATCACTGGCATATTGAAAACAACAATACCAAAACCATAGAGAGGGTTTTGCCGGTTCGTGACGACCGCGCCTTATGACTGCCTC
>JAJRWJ010000205.1 GCA_024276805.1 Gammaproteobacteria bacterium | reverse complement strand
TTGGGCTGATAAATCCGGACCACTTTTGCCAGGGGAATCTGCAATTCCCGACCACCAGATGCTTTTACCAACAGACTATCCCTGTTGATCTGCCGGTACAAATCGACAAGCTGAGTCTGCAGCTCGGCATATCTGGCTTCGTAGGCCTTTTTTTCCACGGCAAGCTGTTGTTCCGCCTTGGGGCCCCACTGATTTTCCAGCTGCAGGCGCTTCTTTCTCAGGCGCAGTTTCTCCAGACTGTAGTTGATCGCGCCGATTTGCTTCTTTTCCAGATGTCCGATCCGATCGATGATCTGCAGCACCCGTTTCAGCCGCTGCCGCGCCGCTGGCCAGGCCTGCGGGCCACTGGCGACAATCTTCCCCTGCTCCTTGACCGCCGATAAAAAACCATAGAAATTACCCCATTCCCGTCGCTCGACGACCATGATTTCCGGCGGATACTCCTGTTGCACGATATTTTTTTCCAGCAGCCAGCGAAAATCCATACCGGTCAAATCACGATTGCCTGTCTTGATCAGGTATTGCAGCAGCGTATCGGTATCGCCGCTGAACTGATAACCGGCATCCCTGGCCCGCTGGGCGTTGAGCATATTTTTTTCGGAAATTTCACCGATTATGGTCTGCGTCTCACCACTCTTTTCCTGATATTCCAGTTTGATCACGGCAGCGGGCCAGAAATGTCCAAGACCGCGCACCGCTATCATGATCAGCAAGCCGAAAACCAGAATCAGACTGGTGCTGACCGCCGCGGCATTCAGCCATATCCAGGGGGAACCACTTTTAAACCATTGGCGAATCATAAGGAACTGTATTTATTGCGCAGACGCTGCCGGATCAACTCTGCCAACGTATTGAAAATGAAGGTGAACAAGAACAACACCAGGGCGGCCAGAAACAATATCCGATAATGCGTGCTGTCCACTTCCGATTCCGGCATTTCCACGGCAATATTGGCCGCCAGGGTGCGCATCCCCTGGAAAACACTCAAGTCCATGACCGGCGTATTGCCGGTGGCCATCAGCACGATCATGGTTTCCCCGACCGCCCGGCCAAAGCCGATCATCACCGCGGAAAAAACCCCCGGACTGGCGGTCAGCAGCACCACCCGGATCATGGTCTGCCAGGGCGTCGCGCCCAGCGCCAGGGAACCCACGGTCAAGTGCCTGGGAACGCTGAAAATGGCATCTTCGGTAATGGAGAAAATGGTTGGAATCACCGCAAAGCCCATCGCCAGCCCAACCACCAGGGCATTGCGCTGATCATAGCCAATCCCCCATTCACGTTTGAACCACAGACGCAGGTCACCCTGAAAAAACAGCTGCTCAATGCCGGGACTGACTAAAAAGGCCAGCCAGCCGCTGCACAGCACCACCGGAATCAGCAATGCCGCATCCCATCCTTCCGGATAGAGATGCTGAATTCGTTTGGGCAGTTGTTGCCAGCAGAATGCGAAAAACATCACGCCAAAGGGAATGACGATCAGCATGGCAAATATGCTGGCCAGATTTTCCTCTACAAAGGGCGCCAGCCAGAGACCGGCCAGAAAACCCAGGATCACCGTCGGCAATGCCTCCATGATCTCGATGCTGGGCTTGACCAGGAGGCGCATGCGCGGCGCCATGAAATAGGCCGTATAAATGGCCCCCATAATGGCCAGAGGAATGGCCATCAGCATGGCGTAGAATGCTGCCTTCAGGGTCCCGAACAGCAGCGGCGTCAGGCTGAACTTCGGTTCGAAATCGTTGCTCGCCGATGACGACTGCCATATATAGTCCGGTTTTGGGTAGCTTTCATACCAGACTTTCCCCCAGATTGCCTGAAATGAGACTTCGGGATGCTCGTTTTCCACCCGCCAATAGTGCATTGTATTGGCGCTGTCCAGCAGCACGAAGGCATTGGCGCGCGGCGACAGGGCCACCGCCGCGGGAACAGCAGAACTGACCCGCATTTCGATCAACCTGCGTTCCGCCGTGGCATGGTAGATGCCGACCACACCAGCCACATCGACGGTCAAAAACCCTTTGCGGCGCTGTTCACTCTGTATGACCAGAACACGCTTATCCGACACCTTGAAGGCGCGAATACGCTGTATCGTGAAGCGATTCTGCTGATCCCTGACCAGACTCCATTGTGTGACCAGGCCACTGGAATCGCCAATCAACAACGACAGGTCGCCATTGAGAAATTCCATGCTGCTGATCTCGGTGCCAACGGGCAGCACATCGACATGTTTTTCCTTGAATCTGCCTGCTTGACTGCCGCTGATATCGACATAGCGCAGCTCGCCGTTCCTGCCAGCCAGATAGAGCATTCTCTGCTCTTTGTCCAGCAGGATAAAATCCGTATCCTCCCCGGCAATCCCGAGATCGATATGCGTTACCTCCAGCTCCGGCTCGTCGCCAAACAACGATTCCTCTCTGCTGAAGCGGGTCAACAGCAAACGTTTGCCGGAAGTTTCAGCGACCAGTGTCGACTGATCCTCTCCTACCTGCACGGCCATCCGCAGCAAGGCCTTGCCGGATTCATCGACCACCAGCGGCTGTTTACCCAAAGGGTATTCCAGATAGGGGGTGATCAGTCTGACATCCCCAGGATATGTAATTCGATAGCTGTGTTTGACGACCAGCGCGCGGCCATCGGCCAGACCATAGACAACCATGCCTTTTGACGGCTGCCCCCGGGCAAAACTGGTGATAGCCACGTCGGCGGGTATGCCAACAGGCTCGACGGCGATCGTTTTTCCGTTCTTGACACGAAAAAATATCGCCTGCCCCTGATCGGTGAATCTGACGCCCACTTCATTCTGCTCCTCCATCGCCAGCAGCAGAGTCTTGCCCTGGCCGGCATCCGGCACTGGATACTCAGCAACAGCATTGGTATGCGCCGACAGAAACAGCGGGTATACGACATACACCAGATAGAGAAAAATCAGCACCAGAGCGACAATCACCGCCAGACCGCCAAAAGCGATGCCATAGCGGGCCAGTCTGTCCTTCAACAGCCGCCAGCGCTGATAATATGGATTGACTGAAGCCATTGCCGATGTCGATTGGGTCTTATTGATAGGGTTATCAGGCATCAGAGTATTCTACAAAGACAATATGACAATTATATGACAATTGACAATAGTAATCCTCGAACAGACGCAAAAAGGCAAAACACCGTACCGTTGCCGCATTGCAGCAACCGCACAGCGCTTTGCCTGACTTCTGGCAAAAAGGAAGAAGACAGAAGCTGCTACTGGATGACCGCCAGTGCTTTTTCCACGACTTTGGCAGGCAGCGGAATGTAGCCATCCTTGATGACCACTTGCTGTCCGGACTGGGAAAGAACCATTTTCAGAAACTCTCTTTCCAGAGGCGCCAGTGGCTGATTAGGATGTTTGTTGACGTAGACATACAGGAAGCGGGCCAATGGATATTTACCCGATACGGCATTCTCTGGAGTGGCTTCGATGAACGCATCGCCGGCCTTCTTGGTCAGCGGCACCGCGCGCACACCCGAGGTCTTGTAGCCGATGCCGGAATATCCAATGCCGTTGATCGATGAGGTAACCGACTGGACAACCGAAGCGGATCCCGGCTGTTCGTTGACATTGCTCTTGTAATCCCCTTTGCACAACGCTTTTTTCTTGAAGTAGCCATAAGTGCCGGATACCGAATTGCGACCATACAGCTGGATGCTGCGCTCTTTCCAGTCGCCTTCCAGACCCAGTTGACCCCAGGTCGTTATATCGCTTTCATAGCCGCATTTGCGGGTCGAAGAGAACACCGCATCCACCTGCGGAATGGTCATGCCTTCGATTGGATTGTCCTTGTTGACGAACACCGCCAGGGCATCGATAGCAACCGGCACGGCGGTGGGTTTATAGCCGAATTTCTTTTCAAAGGCATCGCGCTCCTTGTCTTGCATTTTGCGGCTCATGGGGCCCAGGCTCGCGGTGGCTTCGGTCAATGCCGGAGGAGCCGTCGAGGAACCCGCGGCCTGGATCTGAATGTTGACATTGGGATAGACGCGCTTGAATTCTTCCGCCCACATGGTCATCAGATTCGCCAGGGTATCGGAACCGACACTGGATAGATTACCGGATATACCGCTGGCTTTTTCGTAACTTGGAACAGTCGGGTCGACGGTTTGCACAGCACTGGCGGCAGTGCTGAACAGCAGACTGGCAATAGCGCCCGTGGCCAACAAATATCTGACCTTATAACTTAATTTCATTGACATCACTCTCTGGTTATCATAAGTATAAAAAAGCTCGCCAGAGGCGCCAGGCATAAAACAAAGCCTCTACGCGCTCGTGGCTGCTGAGACAAAGAATATAAGTTTTATGTGACAGTTTGATGACAGCGGCAAGGCCTCGGACAGGGTGGCTGGCGGGAAATCAAGAGGAGCAGATATTTGCCGTTAGCGCAGCGGACTTCGGTGGCGGCGGTTGATTATGATATTTAGTTCTACTTTGTCAGATTGTCCGAAAGCTCGTCTTGCCCGCAGGGAAGCGGGCATCCAGTGCCAAGGATGGTAAGTTTAAATCCATCCCT
>JAJRWJ010000204.1 GCA_024276805.1 Gammaproteobacteria bacterium | reverse complement strand
CTTGTCAAGAAATCCTGTCATTATTCAGGCACCTTAGTGGATGGCGCGGGGGCTTATCCGCCCTTGCGCATTGTCTGTCAGGGTTTTAATGTTGGCTAATGCGGCGGAGAAACCGCCAACAGGCCATAATGAGAATTGCTGTCGCTTGCAGACTGCTGGTCGGAAAAACAGCACCGATCATGTATAATTCACGGTTTTCCAGTTCTGCAGTCTTCTAATTTGAAAGCTCGGTATTCGTCTGTTTCAGTCATTGCTCCGGCCCGGCTGCACATGGGTTTCATTGATTTGAGTGGTGCTTTGGGTCGTCATTTTGGCAGTATCGGTGTTGCCCTCAACGAAATCAAGACGCAAATCACTATCGGTATCGCCGCCCAGGGACAGCAGGCAGGGCTGGCATCGGAACGGGCCAGGCAATGCTGCAGGCTGCTATGCCGGGAACTGGGTATTTCCCGCTTGCCGCAGCTGAACGTCACTGCCGCCATTCCCGAGCATGTTGGTCTGGGCTCCGGAACCCAGCTGGCCCTGGCGATAGGCATGGGCTTGAATCATCTGTATGGGCTGGAGCTGTCGATTCGAGAGATCGCGCAGTTGACCGAGCGTGGCAAGCGCTCCGGAATAGGCATCGGGGTTTTCGAACTGGGCGGCCTGGTGGTCGATGGCGGCAGGGGTAAGAATACTGTCACGCCGCCGGTGATTGCGCATATGGATATCCCCGGTGACTGGCGTTTTATCCTGGTTTTCGATCAGCGTGGCCAGGGTCTGCATGGCGATCAGGAAATCAGGGCTTTCAAGGCGCTGCCGCCATTTCCACAGCAGGAAGCGGCCCGCCTGTGCTACCTGTTGATGATGCAGGGACTGCCGGCTCTGGCGGAACGGGAAATCGAACCCTTTGGCGCGGTGATCAGCGAGCTGCAGCGCTCGGTGGGTGAACACTTCGCTGCCGCGCAGGGTGGCGTTTTCGCCAGTCCGGAGGTCGCGCAGGTCATGAACTGGTTTAAAGAGCAGGGTGCCGTGGCTATCGGACAAACCTCCTGGGGGCCGACAGGATTCTGCGCCATGGCCGGCATCGAACGAGCGGTCTCCCTGACCCGTCAGGCGAGGGACAAGTTTGCCCATTTTCCCACGCTCAGTTTCATTACCGCCAGCGCACGTAACAGCGGCGCTGAAGTGACCGGTCATCAGTAACCATGTCACCAGGCAAAAATAACTTGAACATCCTGCATCTCGCCTTCAGACCATGTTTGGCCTGACCTCAATCGCAGAATCCTCAATGTAGCGCTGCTATGCCTGCGGTTCTGCTCAATCGGTTCGGGTAAATCTGAGCTGATGTCATGTGCGGAGAGTATTATATTGTCCAAGTCATTTTTGCCTGGCTCCTATATTCTGATCATTGCCGCATCGGGACGCATGCTTGCCCAGTCGGCGATTCGTGCGGGATTGCGTCCACTGGTCATCGATCTTTTTCGGGATCAGGATACACTGGCGCTAAGCAGCGCCTGTTTGCGGGTGCAGGCGTTGACCCTGGCGGAACTGTTGCCGCAGATCCGGAATCTGCAGAAGCGTTATCCGGTCAGCGAGGCTGTCTATGGCGGTGGCCTGGAGCGGGAAGACCGGATCCTGGACATGCTGCAGGAAAAATTCCTGCTGCACGGCAATACACCGGACACTTTTCGCAGGGTGCTGGATAAAGACTGTTTTTTTCGGGTTTTAACGCGCCTGCACATCGATTTTCCTGAAGTGACCTGGTCCCGTCCCGCCGATCCGCCTGGCTGGCTGATCAAGCCCTGCAGGGGACAGGGTGGGATGGAGATACGGTTCAGTACGACAGTACCGGAACAAGAGGAGACTGATCGGGGTTGCTACTGGCAGCGCTGGATCGATGGCCAGGCCATGTCGGCGCTTTTTTTGGCGGATCGCACAAGGGCCGCACTGATTGGTTTCAACACACAGAGATCGGTACATCTGGACAGCCGGCAGCGGTTCGTTTTTTCCGGGCTGATCAATCGCGTGGTCTTGCCCGGCCGGGCCCGGAAGAAAATAACGGATTGTCTGGAAAGGCTGGTTCCGGCATTGTCGCTGACCGGTCTGAACAGTCTCGATTTTATCTGGGACGGTCAGCAGATTCGGGTATTGGAAATCAATCCCAGACCTTCGGCCAGCATGCTGCTGTACGATGCCGATTATCCCCGGGGGCTGCTTTGGGAACATCTGCGTAGCGATGTGCCGGGGCTTCCAAATATTGCAGCGCCTCCCAGAGGCTGGCAGATTCTCTATGCACCCGCAGAACAGCGGATTCCTGTTGCATTGCAGTGGCCGCAATGGGCTGCTGACAGGGCTGGCGGCGGCAGTTTAATTCGCACTCATCAGCCGATTTGCAGTATTATTGCTTCCGGTAATTGCCCGGGGGAGGTTTTTGACAAACTTCGCTCGAGAAAAAAAATCATGATCGACACATTACGAAAAGGTAGATAAAAACATGGATTACACAGCCAGCGTCAACAAACTGTCCCGGCCCCTGGTCCGGGAACTGATTGCAAATGCCGACAAACTGCGCGTCGACGTGCAGAGACACAGTACTGGCTGCACACTGATCGATGCCGGCATCAACGTCAGCGGTGGTTTGCAGGCAGGCTGTCTGATTACCGAAATTTGTCTCGGCGGCATGGGTAACGTTACGCTCACGCATAGCCCCTATGTCAGCAAATGGCCCTTGACCGTCAATGTTCATACCGGCAATCCGGTTCTGGCCTGCCTGGGCAGCCAATATGCCGGCTGGAGTCTCAGTCATGAAAAATATTATGCACTGGGCTCCGGTCCGGCCCGGGCATTGTCGGTGAAAGAAGAGCTGTTCGACGAACTGGCTTATCAGGATCAGGCCGATGAAACGGTGCTGGTGATTGAAAATACCGATCTGCCGCCCACCGAATTGATCGAGAAAATCGCCGCTGCGTGTCGTCTGGATCCGGAAAACCTGACCATTATCGTCACCCCGACCAGCAGTCTCGCCGGTTGCATACAGGTTGTCGGTCGGGTGCTGGAGGTGGCCATGCACAAGGCCCATGCCTTGCATTTTCCGTTGACGGATATCGTCGATGGCAGTGGCAGCGCACCGATCTGCCCGCCACATCCGGATTTCATCAAGGCCATGGGCCGCACCAATGATGCGATTTTGTTTGCCGGTCAGGTACAGCTGTTCGTCAAGGGTAGTGATCAGGCCGCTGAACAGCTGGCCAACGAGCTACCCAGTTCCACCTCCAAGGATTATGGCAAACCCTTTGCCGAAGTCTTCAAGTCCTATGATTATGATTTCTTCAAGGTCGATGCGATGCTGTTCAGTCCGGCCAGCGTCATCGTTACCGCGCTGGAATCAGGCAACAGCTTTCATGCCGGCAAGCTGGACCAGGAACTGTTGAATCAATCCTTCGGGGCCTGAAGGATTGGCCGGAATCGCAGTTTTTACCGAGGATCCCGGCTGGCATGG